>JAUCQD010000136.1 GCA_030372945.1 Methanothrix sp.
GTATATAACATTTTTTTGTAAAATAATAGTAGATAATAATATTATTAAAAGTAGTAATGTGCATGCGCAAACAATTTTAACTTCCTCGCTCGCCTTGATGCATTTGATGGCAAAAAAAAGCGATCAAATCCTGGTGCTTCCGGCAATCCTGGGCAGCCTATTTGCTATCATTGTAGGCTGCCTGGTCCTGTTCTTCGCCCTCCCATCTCTTGGCCGGCAGGCGGAGTACGGCTACTCTCTGTCTCCTGCTGCAGGAGCAATACTTTTCGTACTGCTAGGACTGACCGGCGCCATTGGCGCTGCCATTGCAGCTGAAAGCCGGATGGCTGAACGGGGACTGATAATGCTCGATCTCATTCTTTCTCTCTTCGGACTTGCGGCTCTTGCCTTCTTCAATGAATGGGCTGCCTGTGTCGGCATCATAATGGTCGTAGCTGCATCTATGGCGCTCCAGCAGGGCAAGAGAGGCTCAGCTCTTCTTCTTTTTGCAGGTCTTGCTGGATTTCCTCTTGGCCAAGCCGCCATGACCTATCTGCCCTATGGCTGGAAGACCTGGTCGATCTCAGGAGTTCTCTTCGTTTTTTGCGGAATTATCTCAATCGCAAAGAAGGGCTTCATGCGCCTCCCGCTCCTGAATAGCAATCGAAGAGCATTCCTGCTATGTGGCTATCTTCTTTATCCTTTGCTGAGCTTGCTGCTGATCCTTCTTTCTGTGGCAGCTCTCGTTCACGTTCCAGTCGAGACGAGCTCAGGCACGATAGGCTCAATGATCTCTGAGACGAAGGAATGCGACTGCATGAGCGATGGTCCGAGATACGCATACGCAAATGATTCGATGCAGAGCCAAAGCTGCAGCGGCGAGCAGCTCAAAGCCGAAATCCTCTCTCCAGGAGACGTTCGTACCTTCCCTAGTGGCGAAGCTGTGCACTTTGAGGCCAAAGCCTGCAAAATGGGCCCGATCCGATATCTTTGGGTGTCTGATCTGGACGGAGTGATCGGGCGAGAGGAGATGTTCAATCGCAGCAACCTCTCCATAGGATGGCATAATATCACTCTCACCATCACCGATAGCACCAATGCATCCTCTTCTGACTCCATCGAGCTTGGAATCTCCAGCTGCTCAGCTTGCTCCAAAGTCAGCCCAAGGCCGAGATACTATCCTGTGGACACCTCATGCCAGGACATTTGGCCCAACGGAACTGCAAGATGCCAGGAGTTCGAGGTCTGCCACCCCGGCCTGGACTACATAGTAGCTGATGCAGTCAATTGCTGTGACGGCACGCCCATCTCTGGCTCAGCCTGCGCTTATGCATGCGCAAACTCGGGAGGTGACAAGAAGAGATGCAGAGGCCTTTACATCATACGGGCCTTCGGGCCGGAGGCGACTTACATGCAGGGCTATGCACTCTTCAAGGCTTGCTGCTCAGGTTATCCAGAGTGCACCCGCATATGTGGCTTGAGCCTGGCCGGAACCTGCTCATTTTGGGACGGCTTCAATGAAAATGTCAGCCAGCTTTCCTGCCGTCCGGACGAGTGGGGCGTTTATGCCTGGCGCTCAGATATAAACATGAGCGAGAACAGTGCAGTGCTGGGTATGTTTCCAACGCACGCCACTGTGAACATTCTTAGAACTGGAGTTTGCATAGACTACGCAGCCGCCTTGACGACGATGCTGCGCAAAGCAGGCTACAACAAGACCGAGGCCATGAGCACGGCGAGCACTGGTTATGATCTGCCACTGCTGGGAAGCCACCCAGGTCATGCTTACAACCTCGTGCTGCTGCCAGGCGATGCAATGTATCATCTCGTCGATACAACAGGAAACGGTGAGGGTATCAATCTGTTGGCCGTGCCGCATTACTTCTATTTCACAGGCTGCTTCCTTGGCCAGCCGGTCAATGTCCGGGTATTCGACTGGTGGGTAGACTACTGCAACAAGACTGCCAGCACATCCTACAATGACGCCGGCGAATTTGAGACGCCGAAGAAAACCAATATTTGTGGATGTCCAAACCTGAATTGAGGAGGATTTCGCCCTCCTCTAAAGCGCTTTCATCCTCAAGAGTGCCAGGGCCGCCAGGGTCGAGGCTGCTGCACCGAAGATGAATGTAGCAGAGGCGCCAAACTGTGCCCACAGCGCTCCTGCCAGGAGGCTCGACAGTATGGCGGTCACACCAGTTGCTCCCCAGTAAAGCCCCAGCGATGTGCTCCGAACGCAAGAGCGGCTCAGGTCGGAGACGAAGGCGCTCTGCATGCTGTCCACTATTGCATAAACCAGCCCATAAAGTGCAAATAGGACTATCACGCCTGCCAGAGATGAGACCGCTGCAAATCCCAGGGCAGTTGCAGCAAAGGTGGCATAGCCCAGGGCAAGAACATTGCGGCGTCCAATTTTATCGGACCACACGCCTACGGGCACAGCCATGCCTGCGTAGACCAAATTGAAGAGAACATAAAGGAGCAGGGGTGCAGCTATTGCTTCTTTGCCGCTGAAGAGCTGCTGGGCTCGCAGGATGAAGAACATGTAACTGAAGTTGCCCAGTGCAAAAAGGCAGGCCACGACCAAGAACTTGCGAAGGCCTGGCGAGAGATTGGAGACGCTCAGCTTGAGCTGGCCGTTGGGCACCCCCGGCCTCTCCTCAACCATACGAAATGGAATTAGAGCCGCCACCGCCAGAACTGCAGCTATTAGAAATATGGTTCGAAAATCAAGGCCCGCTATCCAGAGGGCATATGCCAGAATGGATCCTATCACAGCACCCGAGGAGTCCATGGCCCTGTGAATCCCGAAGCCCTTTCCCAGATTATTTTCATCCACAGATTCGGAGATCAGGGCATCTCTGGGCGCCGTGCGCACTCCTTTGCCGCATCTTTCCAGTGCCTTTATCGCGAATACTTGTTGCCAGGTCCAAGAGAAGGGCAGGAACAACTTGCTGATGGCCGAAAGCCCGTAGCCTGCCACGACCAGAGGTTTTCGTCTTCCCCAGAGGTCAGAGCAGTATCCAACAAAGACCTGCAGGATGCTGGGCAGCCCATCTGCAATGCCGCCGATGAGACCCACTGCCACTGCCCCGCCTCCTAAGGATGTGATGAAGAGCGGCAAGATCGGCTGAATGATCTCGCTGCTGATATCATTCAGCAGGCT
>JAUCQD010000137.1 GCA_030372945.1 Methanothrix sp.
GGGTGGTGAGCTCTAAAAAGGAGATCAATGATCTCAACAGAAACGAGCAGATAGTTCATTTGGCTTTTAGAGCCTCTAATATGGATGTGATGAGCTTGGTCCAGTCGTGTCCGCGTCTGCGGGCTGTGCAGATCCCGCCATCATATCATGAGACTATGTCCAAGGCCGCCCAGCAGTTCCTAGAAATTCAGGGCGTCCAGCTCTTGAAGGGCGATGTATGGGGCCACCGCAAGGATATCGACGAGTACTACACTGTGGGCGATAAGATCGTGCGCAGGATATCGGCCTTAATGGCTGAGGGCAATACCATAGATGAAACTGTGAAAAGGCTTCAGAGGGAGACCAAGCTCTCCGAGGACTTGATCCGGTATATATTGAAGGAGCAGGTAATTGCGTAGGAGATGTACAAAAGGTCATACCTGCCCTCAGACCTTTTACACCTTTGTCTGTACCAGTTAGCTTTGCACCACTACGATTTTATGGAATGAATTGAACAGCAACATACATGGATCTCATTGCCCGCGTGCAGGGATTCATGGCCGCGAAGCAGGAAAAGCTCCGCGAGGAGTTGGCTTGGAAGTATGGAGTTCCGGAAGACGAGTTGTCAGACATAGTGGACTCCTTTTTGAGGGATACCTATGGTCCGGCGATTGAACTGGCGAGGGCCATCGAAAGCAAAGAGTGCCCAGTGTTGCTTTTCATCGGCAGAAAGGATTGCGCTATCTGCCAGAGGAGCCTTCCAGCTTTGGAGCGCTTTCTTCAGGGTCACAAGGAACTCGAGCTGGTGAAACTGGATTATTCCGATCCTAAAGGTCTTCTCTACCATATGATCCAGCAACAGGACAGGGGGATGCTTCCTATGATCGCCATGATCTTTCGTGGTAGCATCCGCATGATCTTCACGGGAGAAGGCATACAGGAAGAGATTTATGAAAAATATTTCAATGAACTGCGATCAGAATGCAGCCAAAATATATATGTTCACTGAGATCGCAGGGGTCCTGCGAGGGAGATTATGGCCATAATAGTTCTCAACTTCAAAACATATCGTGAATCTACGGGCATTGAAGCTCTGCGGCTGGCGGAGATCTGCGAAGATATCTCCAGAGAGTACTCTGTGCAGATGGTGGTGGTGCCCCAGGTTGCTGATATTCATGCCATTTCGAGCGCAGTGAATATACCAGTCTATGCTCAGCATGTGGATGGCGTTGGATTTGGCGGATTCACGGGTCATGTGACAGCAGCATCCCTGAAAGCAGCCGGAGCTGCAGGTTCGCTTATCAATCATTCTGAGCGGCGGCTCAAGCTGGCAGAGATCGAAGCATCAATCACTGCCTGTCGCTCCTTTGGTCTGAAGACCATAGTGTGCACCAACAATGTGGCCACGACGCGGTCAGCAGCCGCATTGGAGCCAGATTTCGTAGCTGTGGAACCGCCTGAGCTGATAGGCAGTGGAATTCCTGTCTCCAAGGCCAATCCCGAGGTCATCCGTGGATCTGTGGCTGCCGTGAAGGACATTGCCCCAAAGGTTGCAGTGCTTTGCGGTGCTGGAATCACTCATGGAGAGGATCTAAGATCTGCCATTGAGCTGGGCTCCGAGGGTGTTCTGCTCGCGTCAGGTATAATCAAGGCCGCAGATCCACGAAAAGCGCTGGAAGATCTCGTGTCAGGAGTTCTAAAATGATAGCTGTGCACGTTCGTGTCTCTGGGAGAGTGCAGGGCGTATTTTATCGCGCTTTTACCAAAGATTTGGCCAAGGAGCTTGGCGTCAAAGGCTGGGTGCGAAACATCCCTGGCGGTGGGGTAGAGGCTGTGCTGGAAGGCGAGCGGCAGAAGGTAGGCGAACTTCTCAGGCACATGAAGAGCGGACCTGCCGGTTCCATGGTCTTGGGGATGGAGTTCTCCGAGCTGGAGTGTAAAAATTATGAGGATTTCACAATAGAATACTAGGATGTGATCTCTTGCTTACAGTCAATAGATACAAATGCTGCTACTGCGGAGCTTGCGTTGGCGTCTGCCCGACCTGTGCCCTGGAGCTTGTGGAGACCTTCATAGAGGTCTCGGCTGATTGCAAGGAGTGCGGCATCTGCACCAAGATATGCCCTGTGGGTGCCCTGGAGGTCAAGGCATGAGCATGAAGTGCGACGTAGTGGTGGTGGGCGCGGGACCCGGTGGATCGATGGCTGCAAAAGCCGCCGCGCAAGCCGGGCTTCGCGTAGCGCTCCTGGAGAAGCGCCAGGAGATCGGCGATCCCGTGCGGTGCGCTGAGGGTGTGGGCAAGAGAGTCCTAAGCCGGATGGTTAAGCCCGAGCCGGAATGGATCGCTTCGGAGGTAAAGGGCGCCAGGATCTACGCTCCAGATGGCACAAGCATAGTCATGTCCGAGGATAGGGGCGGGGCTGAGGTGGGCTACGTTCTGGAGAGGAAGGTCTTCGACCGCGGGCTCGCCATGGAGGCTGCACGTGCCGGGGCGCGTGTCATGGTCAAGACCAGGGCCATTGGCCTTCTCAAGAAGGATGGAGTGCCATTTGGCGTCTCTGCCATGCGCATCGGCGAGCCACTGGAGATTGAGGCACCGATAGTCATAGGCGCCGACGGAGTTGAGTCCAAGGTGGGGCGCTGGGCTGGAATAGATACCACGCTGAAGCTGAAGGACATAGAGACCTGTGCTCAATTTCTGGTCACAGACACGCGTGTGGACGACCAATACTGCGAGTTTTTTTTAGGAAACGACATCGCTCCTGGGGGCTATGTCTGGTCCTTTCCTAAAGGCGAGAAGCTGGCCAATGTGGGCCTGGGGATCCTGGGCTCCAGATCCAAGCCAGGTGAGGCAACGAGGCTGCTGAAGGAGTTCGTGAAAGTGCATTTTCCAAATGGAAAGGTGCTGGAGATGGTTGTGGGAGGAGATCCGTGCTCTGGGCCCATAGAATCCACCACAGCTGACGGTGTTATGCTGGTGGGCGATGCCGCACGCCAAACCGATCCCTTGACCGGCGGAGGCATACTGACTGCCATGCAAGCAGGGATCATCGCAGGCGAGGTTGCTGCGAAAGCAATATCGTCAGGAGATGTGAGCAGAGAAGGGCTCAAAGAATATGAGGATCGCTGGCGCTCTGATATCGGCAAGGGCCTCGCCCGCAGCTATGAGTTCAAGGAGTTCTTCGTGAAGCTTACGGACGAAGACTTAAACCAGCTCATCGGCTCCTTGAAGAGGGAGGACATCGCCAAGATGGACCTGCGCGGCATGCTACGCGTGCTCTTCCGGCTGAACCCAAGGCTTTTGTGGGAGCTAAGGCATTTGGTTGTGTGACCGCTCCCAACAATGAATCGGCGGGATACTGCCATGAGTTCCTCCTAAAAGCCACTTTCTTGGCCTAATTTAATCTCACCGGAGAGATAGACCCCAGCCTTCAGGGAGGGGTAGTTGACTCCAATACGCCCGAGCCGTCAGCCCTCTTGGGCAGTCTATCCGGATCGAAGTTTACTATTATTCTTTCTTTATTTGCATCTACAAAGACCACACCCATGTGAAAGATGTAGCGCAAGGTCCTGCGCCCGTCGGGAATGCGCAGCTTGTGATCTCGGCGCAGCAGTATGGCGCTGGCAGACTGAAGCGCGGGTCCGCTCTGCAAGAACAATAGACCAGGCAGGTTGAGCCGATGGTGATCGGTGGCCGGATACCTCTCGCCCATCAATTCGCCCAGCTCTTCGCGACTGATCTCCACTACTTTATCGCCGCTCTTCACGCAAATCATATTCTCATTCGCCTGCACCTCATCAATATAAGAATGAAGAGCTGAGAGTATGTAGCTGTTACTGCGCCCTTTATTTTGCATTGGCAGCAGCATCTCCAGCTTCTTCATGAAAGGCTTGAGAAGAGGACTGGTGCCAGCAAAGAGAACACCTGGTAGGTTATGAACCTCGATCCTGGTCAGCTCATTGAGATCCGTCTCACGGATCTCGATAGTAATCATAATGAACTATTGGCTTTCGGCAAATATATCTCTGTTGCGACCCAATACTCCTTAAATTATTCTCAAATTCCTCTTCGGGCTTATCTCATGGATAGGGGCTGAAAAATTATCATTATTACTATGCCATATTTAGTGAGGCTCAGGAAACAGTGATAAATATAAATTCGTTTAAAAGCCCTAAA
>JAUCQD010000138.1 GCA_030372945.1 Methanothrix sp.
GTTCTAGAGGTCATAACCTGCTATCCGGGACTGCATGCCATCTGGCTGCATCGGATATCCCACTTCCTCTGGAGGCACAGATTGATCTTCCTGGCCAGATTCACCTCGCACGTATCCCGTTTTCTCACTGGTGTGGAAATTCACCCAGGAGCAAAGATCGGCAAGCGTTTCTTCATAGACCACGGCATGGGAGTGGTAATTGGCGAGACAGCCGAGGTGGGGGATGATGTTCTGATGTACATGGGCACTGTTCTCGGCGGCACCAACCTGGACAAGGTCAAGCGCCATCCCACCATTGAAGATAATGTGGTCATAGGTGCCGGGTCCATCATCCTCGGGCCGATAACCGTGGGACGGGGAGCTAAGATCGGCGCGGGCTCAGTGGTGGTCCGGCCGGTGCCGGCAGGAGCGACAGTGGTGGGTGTGCCGGGAAGAATCGCTGAGCCGCAGTGCCCGGCCATGGCAACTGACCTCAATTATGCCGATCTGCCTGATCCCATGCTGCGCGTGGTCAGTCGGATGCTAGACAGACAAAATAGGCTGGAGGATCGGCTGCGGGATTTGCAGAAAGCCTTGCCCGGCCCGGAAGGAGAGCGGCTCTCCGCCCAGATTGAGAGAGAAGAGGAGATCCTGGAGGCTCTGCGGGATGTGCTCGACCCTGAGGTAGGAATAGATATCGTGGATCTGGGGCTGATTAAAGACATAACCATCTCCGATGACGGTAAGGTGGCAGTGAACATGGTCCTGACCTCACGGGTCTGCCCTATGGTCAGCCACCTCACTGAACAGATCCGCCGTCGGGTGGAAGGACTGCCCGGCGTTCGCCAGGTCGAGGTCAAGGTTCTTGACGAGCCCTGGAACTGGGACCAGTTTGTGCGGCGGCAGATAGCAAGGGCCTAGATATGACCAAGATATCCGGAATGCTGCCGGGCTATAATTGCGGCGAATGCGGTCATCGACAGTGCAAGGACTACGCAGAAGAGATATCCATAAAGGGTGACTTCGGCAAATGCCCTCACCTTGAGCTGGAGAGATTCGTCGATATCAGGGCCGAGATCAAGGAGTTCCTATCAACTCACATTATCGAGGACAGAGTCGAAGATCTCCCGCCCGCATGCCAAGGTTGTGGAGAAGGGATCGCGGGATTGAAAGGTGATCGAAAGGCCGAATTCTCTCTGGGCCCAATTCCCGGAGAGCCATCATGCCGCGAGGATCTGTATCCCTTCTCCAGGCCTGAGGACATTGAGCCTGGAGACGTTCTGAGGTACAGGGCACTGGGCTGCCCCGTAATACATTTTGCCAGAGTAAGAGAGTACAGCAAAGGCATAGCATCAGTCCATCTGGCAGGTCCTCACCAACTCCTGAGCGATGAATTTCAGTATAAAGATGTGGGCACCTGCATGGTCACCGGCTTCGAAGGGTCCGTCAACAATGGCCGGATACCTGACGTGGGCGAAACAGTCAAATTCCTGCCCAGCCACTGCCGCATGCAGCAGGTACATTCAGGAGTTATTGTCCATTCAGAAGGAAACCGATTGAGAATTGAGGGAATTGACCTGAAAATATGGCGCTAAGACTCGCATTCATAGGGAGAAAAGCCGATGCTGCCCAGCTTTCCGACCATCTGCAGAGCTGCCGATGGCTAAATGCCGCTGTCAACTTGGTCGTGGCTCAATGAGAGGCCATGTCTCGTGCAAATCTTGCCTGTATCCTAACATTTATTGAACTGCGGAGTATATGCAAGTCTGGAGAAGTTGGAATGAGGAATCTAAAGCAACGGTCAGACAGGATTCTTCAGCTGGAGGTGACGGCTGAGTAGGACCAGACAATGCTCCTTTCCTTTGTATCTATTTTTTTCGGCAAATTCCTTCCAGCCTGCCCGGAGGCCTCCGAAGCAATTATCAGATGATCGAAGTCATCTCAAAATTCTAAATCCTCCTCCAGATCATGAGAAACGCTGCCAACTGTAAGAACCCCTGGAAGCACGCGTCAATTCTCTCATGTCGTGTCGCGATCCTCCTGAATCCGAGCTTGAGCCACCCGAAGAATCTCTCGACGACGCCCCGGTTCTTGTAAGTGGCCTCATCAAATCTCGTGGGTCTGCCCCGCGAAGGCTTCTTCTGATTGCGTTTATTGGCCGGTATGTTGCTCTTGATGCCTCTCCTCCTGAGATAAGCCCGAATTGAATCAGAGTCGTAACCCGCGTCGGCTACTACTTCTACAGGCCTGGTCCTTGGCCTACCTCTACCGATATTGATCCTGATATCAGCCATGACAGGCTCAAACTGCTGGCTGTCATGCTCATTACCTGGACCAGTTACAATGCTCAGAGGCAGACCTTCTGACGAGACAGCCACATGAACCTTCACGCCTTTGCGTCTCTTGTGGCCGTTGTACCTGCACCCCCTTTTTCGAGTCGACGAGAGTGCTATCGACAGCTACTACATCCAGATCAAGCTTGCCTTGTGCGTATGCGCGCTCCTGCAGGGCCGATAGGATCCTCTTCCAGACTCCTTCTTCGGACCATCTCTTATGTCTTCGCCAGGCCGTCTGATGCGCACCGTAGCAGTCTGGCATATCGTGCCATCTGCAGCCTGTTGCCAGCACATACAGTATGCCGTTAATGGTCTTGCGGTCGTCCGCTCTCTTCCGGCCTACTACGGGCTGCGGCGGAAGAAGCGGCTTGATAAACGACCACTGATCATCGGTCAGATCCTCAAACTCCATTGCTACTACCCAGGTAGCAGTACTTCACGAAGAGGTATTTATAGTTTCGAGATGACTTCGATCTATATGGCTATCCCCTTAAAGATCGGTTATCTACCTACGCTGTATCACACAAGCTTTGTTCTTCGCTCCTCAGGGCGGATGGATGACCTGGGCATCAATGCCACCTGGAAGCTATTTCCTAATGGACCGGAGATGGTGGAGGCGTTTAGCCGAGAGGAACTTGATTTGGACTACCTCGGTCTTCCTCCAGCAATGATTGGAATTAGCAGAGGCCTTAAGATCAAATGCGTGGCCGGTGGACATGTGGAAGGAACAGTTTTAATAGGGGATAGAAGCTGCCAAGTCAAGGAGAAGGCATCTGATGCCCTGGCTCAGTTCAAAGACAGGATCATAGGCACCCCCAGGAGGGGCTCAATCCATGATGTCATCCTGCGCGAGTTCGCAAGAGATTGGGAGCTTGCAGATTCGATAGAGATCAAAAACTTCGACTGGGCAGATTTTATTCTGGACGCCTTGATGGATGGAGAGATCGATGGAGCCTGCGGAACACCAGCACTGGCAGTCCTGGCCAGGCGGCAAGGAGCCAAGATAATCCTCCCGCCTGATAAGATCTGGCCGTTTAATCCCAGCTATGGCATTATCGCCAGGGAGAGTTTTATACTGCAATCGCCTCTCGCCCTGGAGGATTTTCTTGTACTGCATGAAGACGCATGCAACCTATTGCGTGTTCACCCGCAAATAGCAGCGAGCAGGGTGCATAATGACATAAAGATCATCAATGAGGATTTCGCCAGCGAGGTTTTGGCAGTCTCGCCTAAATACTGTGCCAGCCTTCCTGATGAATATATTGATTCGTCGCTAGCTTTCGTGCCAGTGCTGAAAGATATGGGCTACATTGACAGGGATCTGGAAAAAGAGGATGTTTTCTGGACCGATGCCATAAAGAGAGTTCATCCCCATAAGCATCATTATTCTCTTGTCTGCCAGTAATCCTCAATTGCATATAGAGATCGTCAGCCAAAAATTTAATCTCACTTCGGTCCCAGAGCCGACATCTCCCTGAGGCGGGATACGGACTCTTCAATTGCCTGGCTGGCAAAATCGATATCTTTCAGAGTATTGCTCCTTCCCAGAGTTATACGCAGAGAGCCATGGCACTCTACTGGCCCGAGTCCAATTGCGGTGAGGACATGGCTGGCGGCAAGCTTTTTGGATGAGCATGCCGATCCGGTGGAGGCTGCTATGCCTCTGGCGTCCAGAAGTAGGATGAGCGACTCGCCTTCAATATACCTGAATCCGAAGTTGAGATTGGAAGGCAATCTCTGGCTTGGATGCCCATTGAGCCAGGACTCGCCTATCCTGCCGAGCACAGCCTCTTTAAGACGATCTCTTAGAGCCGTTTGCCTCTTTTCTTCATCAGTCATGGTTTTTTTTGCCAGGTCGGCGGCTCTTCCCAGTCCCACTATGCCGGGAACATTCTCCGTTCCGGATCTCATCCCTCCCTCATGGCCTCCACCCTGCTGTATGCTCTCTATCTTGACTCCTTTGCGGACAAAGAGAGCTCCAATGCCCTTTGGGCCGTAGAGCTTATGCCCGGATATAGAGAGCGCATCCAGGCCCAGAGCCTTCGCATCCACTGGTATCTTGCCCGCGGTCTGGACGCCATCGGTATGAAAATAGATCCCTTTCTCTCTGGCGATCTGCCCGATCTCATGCAGCGGCTGGATGGTGCCTATCTCGTTGTTGGCATGCATGATTGAGATGAGGATAGTATCAGGGCGAATTGCCGCGCTCACTGCATCAGGCTCCACTAGGCCATCTCTTGTGACGGAAAGATAGGTCACATCATAGTCTCGCTTTGTCAGAGCCCTGCACACCTCCAGTACAGCCGGATGCTCGAAAGAGGATGTTATTATGTGACGACCCTTCTTTCTGTTCTTCAAGGCAATGCCTTTCAAGGCGAGGTTGTCCGATTCTGTGCCGCCGCTGGTAAAATAGATCTCGGATGGCTCGGCGTTGATGAGGGCTGCTACTTTGGACCTCGCCTCTTCAATGGCTGCTCTTGCCTCAAGGCCGAAGCTGTGAAGGCTAGAGGCATTTCCATACAGATCGGAAAAATAGGGAAGCATTGCCTGCAGCACCTCCGGGGCTACAGGGGTGGTTGCAGCATGATCCATATAGACTCTATTCATGACTATTTTCCTCCAGATAGATTGATGCTTTCTCCATTTGCTGCGCTCATGGCAAAGCCGAAATTGAAATTATCTCGGGAATGACCAACTAGAGTATCAATAACAATTGTTATCATATAAAGGCATTGGCCAAGCATCTCTGCGAGGACATCTCTGCACAACTATAGAACTAAGCAATTTTTGCCTCTATGCTCGGCTTTATTCAATATCTGCTCCATCGAACTCTACGATAAAATATGTTCATCGAAGTTGATCCAGATGTCAGATTGTACGTGCAGGACTGGGGCAGCGGTAGACCGTTTGTGTTCATTCACGGCTGGCCTTTGAGTCATAAGGTATTCGAGTATCAGATGGTGCCGCTCTCGAGAGCAGGCTATAGAGCTATAGGCATAGACCTGAGGGGCTTTGGACAATCAGATAAGCCCTGGCAGGGAAACGATTACGATACATGGGCTCAGGACATCAGAAAGGTCATCGAAAAGCTGGATTTGCAAGATGTACTTCTCGCTGGCTTTTCCATGGGCGGAGCGATCGCCATGCATTACGCAGCCCTGCAAAAAGATACAAGAGTAACCAGGCTGGCACTCATGGGGGCGGCGGGACCGCTTTTCTCAAAAAGAGCAGATAATCCTCATGGCACACCACTCGAAGAAATAGAAGAGAAACTTGCAGCAGCTTATAGAGATCGATCCAAGCTTGCAAGAGATCTGGGAATGGTAAATTTTCACACAACAGCCAGTCCGCAGTTCTACGGCTGGCTTGAAGGCATTCGAATGGAAGCATCGCCGCATGCGACTGTGCGCGGACTTGAGGAGCTGGGGGATCGAGACCTTCGAGGCGAGCTGAAAGATATTGAAATTCCCACAAAAATCTTCCATGGCGTTCATGATCAGGTGGTGCCTTTCCAGCTAGCTGAGGAGCTGCATAGACTTATAAAGGACTCAGTGATTGTACCATTTCGCAATAGCGGCCATGGCCTATTTTACGATGAGCGGGATAAACTAAACAATGAGTTAGCACAGTTCATCAATCAATTGCGTCTCTGAATGATTTCGAAAACCTAAACCAGGCTGCTGGCCTGCTTTAGCAGCCTGTCTTCTGGTAGAGTTAATTAATGCGCAATTTATACTTGCTCGCTATATCCAGGAACGACGCTGCCGTATACTTTATCTGCTCCCAGCTTTGGCCGTAGGTGTTCAGCTTCCATGTGCGAGTAGCTCCGGCAAATTCGCCAATAATCCCCCTATCTTTAAGCTCGTCACTAAAGAAAAAGCCTCTTCTCTTATGCGTCTTCGCAACCACATCAAAGCTCCCTGTTGTATCTACTTTGGAAAGAGTATGCCTACGAGGCCATTCGCTCAAGACCTTCGATCCCTGAATCCGCAAGAACTGATTCAGGAAGTAGTTGGATTTCTTAACCTCTTCCTCCCAGTTAGCAGTCCGCTCTTTTATCCGCGGAAAAGATGCGATCATCGAAAGCAATGTGGCACCCATAAGGGTGCAGCCCATGTTTTCGACCTCTTTCACTCCGAACTTCCTTCCAGTCAGGTCGCCAACCATCTGAGTTGTTCTGAAGAGTTTTGGTGCCCATTCATCGGTTGTGGCAAGAACGCCAGAGGGGGCAACTGATGCCATGCTCTTGTGGCCTGATCCAACAATGAAATCCGCACCGATCTTTCCACCATCTACAGGCATCACGCCCACCGTGTAAGCTCCGTTGTAAAGGAATGGAATTCCATAGTCTTTTGCCACTTTTCCAATTCCGTATACATCATGTTCGTTGGCGAACTGGTAATCGAAGTGATCGATCATGATGAGCTTAGGAAGCCTGCCCGTCTCGCTCTTCACGTCCTCAATCTTCTGGGCCGTGGCATCTGCGGTGACGACATTTCTTTCATTTAATGGAACCTCTCTCACCACCCCTCCGGCAACCTCCACTGCCAGGAACTCTGTATAGTGGGCTAGAGACGAGACAATCACACTGTCGCCTTTCTCCACTAAGGATTGGGTCACTGCCTGAAAGCCCCGACGAGCTCCAGGAACTACGCGCGCTTGGTCCATATTCAGGAACTTTGCCAGGTCCTGGTGGAACTCTTCGATTGGCGGTCTGGTGATCTTATCTAGCCGGAAGGGCTTTCGGCAATAATCGCATGTAGAGTAGCCATCCCCATAGGATATGATTGCCTTGCGGGCCTCTGGAGTGAGCCTGCCTGCAGCCTGGATAGGATGGATGTTGATGAACTCTTCTTCCCTGGTCCTGGGATCGAGCTTTCCTACTCTGTTGCAGGCGGGTTTGCCTTCACCATTCTCTAAGTCGGAGATGATGCCTTTAATCCTAGCAATGGTGCTCGAAAACTGTTCCTTCTGTTTCTCATCGAAACCTACAGGTAGAGATTGCCGAAAGATCTCTCGGATATCCTCCAGCGCAAAAAGTGCCTCATATGTTTTCTGAATCTGTAGTGTTTTTTTAGATTTGTTCACCATTTCCGGCCTCCAACATCCAAATTACGGACTTGCAGCAAATATATATTGCATGCAAGGTGCCCAATGCCATTTTAGGGGGGTACTCCTTTTTGGGGGAATATTGAAAGTGTGAGCTTTCGAAGCTAATCGTTTAGATCTTGACATCCAGCATTCTCTCAATCGCTTTTTTCGCCCGAAGAGCGATATCCTCTGGTACTGTCACCCGCGGCTGAAGGATCTGCAGCGCCCGTAAGACCTTCGTAAGGTCGGTCTTCTTCATATTCTTGCAGATAGCATTCTTACTAAGCGGATAGAATTGCTTCTCTGGATTCTCTTTCTTCAGCCGGTAGACCATGCCTGCCTCAGTTCCAATGATAAATTCCCTGGCAGCACTGGCCTTTGCATGCCGGCTCATGCCAGATGTGCTGCAGACGAAATCGGCCAGATCGATGACATCAGGACGACACTCGGGATGTACCAGCACTTCTGCACTGGGATGCTCGGCTCGGGCAGCCAGTACCTCCTGAGCAGTGAAACGATCATGCACGTAGCAGTAGCCGTCCCAGGGGATTATCGTTTTATCAGTATGGCGAGCTATATAGGCTGCCAAATTTCGATCAGGGACGAAGATAATCTGTTTCTCGGACAGAGAGTTTGCCACCTGCAATCCATTGGCAGAGGTGCAACAGATATCGCTCTCCGCTTTTATCTCTGCAGTTGAATTGACATAGCAAACCACTGCTGCCTCGGGATACAGTCTCTTAAGATCGCGAAGCTGATCGGCAGTGATCATGTGAGCCATCGGGCACCAGGCACTCTTCTCCGGAAGTATCACTTTTTTTTGGGGAGAGAGAATGGCAGCAGTCTCCGCCATAAAGTCCACACCACAAAAAATAATAACCTCCGTATCAAGGCGGGATGCCACTCGAGAGAGCTCAAGGGAGTCACCCACGAAGTCTGCTATATCCTGTACTTCAGGGATCTGGTAATTATGAGCCAGAATAGTCGCGTGGTGCTTATTTTTTAAAGCTAGAATCTCTCTTGAGATCTCAGTTAGGTTGTCTTTCTGCGAAGTCTTCTCGGATTCGGTCATTTTCTTGAGATCTCCAAAGCCAAGGTCCGGATTCGAACCGGAGTGGTAATGCTCTGCAGGCATTTGCGTAGCCGCTCCGCCACCTTGGCACCGCATAGTATGGCTGGCTGCAGGCCATAGTAACATGCTCCGGGGCGCTTTAACAATTGTTATTGTATATATAGATATTGCACAAAGATTTATATACTAAAATCATTCAATTAACAATTGTGATGAATGCCGAGAGAGCAGGTTTAGGATTCGAATAAATGAAGTCACCATGTGAACAAGTTGTTTGGGATGTATTGCCAAGCATAAGAGCGGCAATTGCAGAAGAGTTGGTCAAACGCGGAATGGCTCAAAAGGACATTTCTAAATTGCTTGGAATTACACCTCCTGCTGTTTTTCAATATGTCTCCAAGAAGAGAGGATACAATATTGAATTCGGTGAAGAAATTAAAGAATCTATATCCAGGCTTGCCGATGATCTCTTGGAAAAGAAGGTAGATAATCCGGTGGAGATGATATGCGAAATTTGCAGGATGATGCGGGATAGTGAAGATTCATGCAGTTCAGCTCGATGAAAAGTAAGACTTGCGACTGAACATTTGAAGAAAAACACTCATGACGCAAAGTCACCCATGTAGATGAAAATGGGCAAAACCTATCTTTTCTCAACCATAGTCTTGATTGTGAGACGAGTGACACAGGTCGTTCTTATTTGGCGGTTGATATCAGCCCCGAAAGAAAAACTGATCCTGGCAACCTTAAGCACCTATGATTGTTGCCCCAAGAGGGCACGTGTACCAAATTTTCAATTCTTGCAGTTGCTTCACTCGCCTCAAGAAGGGATACTATGCAGCCGATACTAAAAAGTTGCTGTGGAATCGATGTGCATAAGAATATGATCAAAGTCAGCATCGCTAAAGGTCCTTTGGATAGCCCTCCAAAGTTCTATACCAGAACATTCTCCACGATGACCAGAGATCTTTTAAAATTGAAGGACTGGCTAACTGAGAATGATGTCGAAGCAGTTGCCATGGAAAGCACTGGAGTCTACTGGAAACCGATATTTAACATCCTTGAAAACGATTTTCAGGTGATTCTCGCGAACCCTCAATACCTCAAGAAGGTTCCGGGAAAAAAGAGCGATGTTAAAGACTGCGAATGGATCGCATCATTACTGCGTTGTGGTTTAATACCGGCAAGCTTCATTCCCAAAAGACCGATTAGAGAGCTTAGGGAACTTAATAGGACTCGGAGAAAGCTAGTGGGGATGATGTCTTCTGAGAAGAATCGGATTCAGAAGGTCTTAGAAGACGCCAATATCAAGCTTGCCTCTGTAGTTTCAAAGATAGACGGCGTCTCATCGATGACCATGATTCAGGCATTGCTGGATAAAGATAGGCTCTCGAAGGAAGAGATAACCGATATGGCACGAGGCAAGCTCAAGAGCAAGGTAGATCAGCTTGTAGAAGCTTTGAACGGAAAAGTAACCGATCATCATCGGTTTCTTCTTAAGCTGCACCTGAACAACATTGCTTTTCTGGCAGATCAAGTTCAGGAGATAGATGAGCAGATTCAAAAGCTCATGATCCCTTTTCAGAAGGAAGAAAGCCTGATCCAGACCATTCCTGGAATCAGCAAGATCTCAGCAAAGGCGATCATTTCTGAGATCGGCGTAGATATGTCACAGTTCCCCTCTGAAGCTCATCTTGCATCATGGGCGGGCATATGTCCTGGAAACAATGAGAGTGCCGGGGTCAAGAAGAGCGGAAAGATCAGAAAAGGCAATAGATACCTCAAAGCAATTCTGATAGAAGTGGCTTGGGCAGCTTCGAGAACCAAGGGATCAGCGTTTAACGCTATTTATAATAATATTGCAAAGAGGAGAGGCAAGAAGAGAGCTCTGGTTGCTGTAGGGCATCAGATCTTAATTGCCGTTTATAGAACTCTTAAGACTTGTGAATGGAGTGAACCCCTCCGAGTGGACAAAAAGTTAAGCAATGCCAACTCATGGAGGGATACATATGAAGAAGACGAGGCGGCGCTACGATCGAGACTTCAAGATATCGGTACTAGCTGA
>JAUCQD010000139.1 GCA_030372945.1 Methanothrix sp.
GGATTGACTCAACCACTGCATCTAGTGCCATTGCCTCTCACCCTTTTGGAAATGGCCAACTTAGGGTGTCACTATGGCAGAGAAGGGTGTCCAGGCGAACATCAGGATCAACGATACGGCGAGACCGAAGATGATCAGAGTCTCGGGCAGAAGCATGAGGAACAGACCCTTGCCGAGGAATCCGGGCTCCTCTGCCACGACGCCGACTACAGCCGCGCCGATGCCCTGCTCACCAACACCTGCACCAATGCCTGCAAGTCCTGTTGCGAGACCTGCACCAACAGCCAACAATCCGTACAATACTCCAGCATCTGCTACTACTGCCATTTTCCTCAATCCTCCTATTTATGAATATCACATTTTGCGTTCAATCTTTTTATTCGAACAATCAGGTTCATGCCTTCAAGAACCTCCGGACGTGTCCGAAGGGGCTGTACTCAACTCCACCACCATGCGCGCTGTAGAACTTGGTGAACATCTCCACATAGTGCAACCTGAGAGGATGCATGAATGGAGAGAGTATTCCCAGCAGCATGTTGATGAAATGGACGACCGTCAGTACCAGTATACCGATGATGATCGCGGGTATCGAGAACTCTGCGCTGTTCGTGGCCCCACCGCTCAGCATAGGCATTATGACGTAGAATGCCAGCTGATTGGCTGCGAAGGCCAGACCTACCGAAGCCAGGCCTATGGCCAGCAACCTCAAGTAGGAGATCAAATTGCTCACATAGAAAGGCACGTGAGCAAGTCCCATTGGACCCTCTGGTCCCATGACCATCATCACTATGGAGACTACTACTATGAGGCCGCCCAGATATACCATCATCATCTGTCCCATGACAAGCCCCAGCAGGGCTATCGAGAAGAATATCTGGAAGAGCATCACAGGAAGCCTCTCGAAGTAGGCGTGCTTCTTCTCACCATAGTTCAATTCCGTCTTAATGCCAAGGATTGAACCGACGCTACAATGGATCACGCCTATGAAAATGCTAGTACCGATCAACAACAGAACAGCGTTTGTTGCCAGACGATCCATGGGGAATATGCCCAGGGGACCGAGTCGCCCCAGCGATCCGAAAACACCCTCGCCGAAATACAGACCCTCTTCCTTCAAAAGCTCTATCTGAGCCTCAGGCAAGTGTCCCATTATCCTGCCCCACAAACCCAGCGGGCCGAAGATCTCGCCGAAGAAGATGCCGAATATGATAGCCCAAACTGAAGCTATCAAAACTATGTTGGTAAGCTGCTGCCATCCTTCGGTTCTGAACTTCTTCTTGAGCAACAAGACGACCAGAAATGTCATTATGCCATATCCGATATCGCCCAGGATCATGCCAAACATGATTGGGAAGAAGACGAATATGAGCAAAGACGGATCGAATTCCTTGTATTCGGGAATTGCGAATAGCCTTGTGATCAGCTCATAGGGCTTGACCAGGCTTGGATTGTCTATCTTCGTTGGGATGTCTTCGCCCTGCTCTACCAGACCATCTGCTTCTTTGTCGTCGATAAGCTGAACGTCGACCTTGCCGCCTGCTGTGCTCTCTAGTTCGCCCTTGAGCCGCGAGAACTGATCCGATGGAACCCAGCCATCGATGACAAAGGCATTATCCGTCTCAGCAAACCTGAGGGGTGCCTCGGTCTTTTGGGTCTGCATCGACAGATACTCATCGGTTGCGAGCATCAAGTCTTCGTACTGCTTCTTCATGTCGGCCAGCTTCTTTTGGAGTGGCGCCTTTTCGCCTTCCAGTGATTTGATGCTGCCTTCAAGCGTCGCAATCGCAGAGTCTACGCTGCCCTCGAGCTTGGGCACAGACATCTCCGCGAACCCATGCTCAGATAGGACAGATGACACTTCGCCTGCCTTGTCTATGGGCACAAATACAGCTACAACAGTTGCATTCTTAGCGCTTCCGGAGTAGATCTCGTTTGTCGGAGAGACCTTTGCCACATCCGCATCGACCGGCGTTGCGACTGTGCCAACGAAGGTCGCGAGAGAATCATATCCATAATAAGCTCCCAGCGGCAGCGGCAATACAGCCAAAGGTTTAAGAACTTTGATCTGGTCCTGCTTGGACTTGACCTCTGCATCGATCGCAGTGATGCGCTCATAAGTAGCGGTGATGTCTGCCCCGACGTTATTTAGGAGGTTGTCCATCTCGGACAGAACCTGGCTCTCTGGATAGACCTTCTCCGGGGCCTTGTTCTTAATGTCAAGGTACCTGGTTACAGATCTGAGCTTTATGAGGTTCTCAGAGTATTCCCTGGCTTTGCCGATGGGCTTGCCCATCTCGAAGCTTGGCTGGTTGCCATTATAGTTGACAATGTGCAATAAGTGCAACTCATGAAGCTTTTCTACAACAGGAGCAATTACGTCCTTTGACCCGGCGACGACAACACGACTCATCTTTACGGGTCTAAGCATGCAACAACCCCATAAACTCCTTCATCAGATATTCGACTGCCTTGTCCAGCTTCGTACTGGCGCTGCCGCTCATGGAACTGACGTTCTTAGCACCACTCTGAATGATCGACTGCTTCTTGGCTTTGACGTCTGCCTCTGCTTTGGCAACGCTCTTGTCGTAGTAATCCTGCGCATCAGTTTCGGCGGATTTGACGAGGTTCACTGCTTCAGTAGTGGCAGCGGCTATCTTCTTCTCCTTTTCCTCCAAGGCTCGCTGGACTGCAGCCTTGGCTTCAGCCTCTGCCGCTTTGATTTTCGATAAGATATCGTCTCTTGCCATCTGATCCCTCTACATGTTCCCTCTCTACACCTCTTCTGTTTTCAAACAGCGCTACATCACTTTGGCTCGTGATAAACGCTTCAGACCATCCTCATCTACCAATATAAACTCTTCGGTTTTGCTTCAGGCGAAGCGCCCAATTCGATCCTCCTTTTTAAGATCCCCAATATTTTAAGGCTGTTTCGAGCTCTTTGTGATCTTTTGCGTATTCCTGAAGTGGGATTTTCTTCTGCCATGCCTCCACTGCCTGAACCATGGCCCTGGCTCCGGCTGCAGTTCCGTCTGGATGGCCATGGACTCCTCCGCCTGCCTGGACTATGCAGTCTATGCCATAGCCGTCCAGGTTTCCGTGCACCTTCGCAGGATAAATTCCGCCAGAAGCCACTGGGAAGACTCTCTTCAGGCCATGCCACTCATCTCGTAGCGCGTCTCTGGACATATCGTTCTCCTGCGTCTCTTTGGCCATCTTTCCCATGTAGCTTCCAGTATGCAGGTTGGTGCCCCCAGCCATGCGCACAAGCCTGGATATCACCACCATGGAGATGCCGTGCGCCTTGTCCCTGGTGAATGCGCCATGCATGGTCCTGTGAACATGCACGGGCACTTTCACATTTCGAGATAGCACTTCCAGGGCGGAAAAGCCTGCGGTGAGCACGTCGATCATGACCATGTTTGCACCGTGGTCCACTGCTTCCTCGGCGCGCTCTAAAATCTGGTCCCCGCCAGTTGTGACGTTCACAGCATAAAATGCCTTCTTGCCTGTCTCCTTCTCAACCCTGTCAAGAGAGCTCATGACAGCCTCCAGCCTCGGGATAAGGGGGCAGAAGCTCTGATTGGTCAGGGTTTCATCATCCTTCACCAGGTCCAGGCCACCGAGAACTGCCTCTTTTGCCACGCGGGCGGTGCCCTTGGGGTCCAGCCCCACCTTGGGCTTGACGATCGTCCCGACCAATGGTCGGTCGTAGACCCCCAGGATCCTTCTTGCGTCCTCCATGCCGAACCGCGGGCCCTTGTGCGCCCGCATCAGACTTTCGGGAAAGATGACATCTTGCAGGCGGACTTTTTTCAAAGCACCCAGGCCAAAGAGATTTCCCGCAACAACAGAGAGATATTGAGGGATGTTTCCAGGCTCAAAGAGCTCCTCTGGGAAACCAATCTCAACATCTGTCCCTTCTGCACGGATCACCCGGGCAGCCAGGGGGTTGTCTGAGCCTCGCACCTCGGTCCAGGTGCCAGTGGACTGCTCGGCAGCGATGGCCTCGGCGGCCTTCGCGATGGGAAGGTCGGTTTCAACGTGATACTTCGCGATTAGTTCCATAAAATAGCTCCATTAATTTGGGTTGTAAGTGCATGTCACTAGGAGGTGGTTCTCACAAATAAATTCTTTGGATCTTTTCCAAAAGCCTCAATGTTCATACCATATTTCCCAAAGAAATGGTTTGTAACGCTCCTGTATGATTTTTCCGCACCTTTGTGCGGTTATCAGTAAGTAAATATAAGACCTCGCACAAGGCTTCTAAAGTTATCTGTTCGATCAGGGTAGGGATTCGAATTGAGCTGTGATCCATACGTAGATAGGATAAAAGATATGTTTTGTAAGCCTAATCAAGTGAGGTTGGAAAATATTCGAACAATTATTAAAAAAGAATGGGCAGATTCTACAACTGAGACATATCCATATACACCCCATGATGTCACTCACTGTAAAAAAGTTGAAGAGTTGCTCATTGAGCTAATCCCTGCGGATAGAATGAAAGATTTATTATCAGAAGAAGAGAGATTTCTGCTTATTGCTTCAGCATGGCTGCATGATATAGGAATGAATCCCGATTTATATAGAGATAAAAAGGATTCAAACGTACGCAATAAAGAAAAACTAGCAAAATGGAATAAGTCCGTACGGGATACGCATGCAGAAAGATCTGCTAGATATGTAGAAGACAAAAAAGGAGAATTGAATTTAACGGATGATGAGTGCGACATTATTAAAAAGATGTGCTTGCTTCATAGGCAGAAAACATATAAAGAATTAGAGCAACAACCATGGGAAATATCGACTATAAGAGTCCAATTATTAATAGCATATCTAAGACTTGCCGATGCCCTTCATATACCCCGTAAAGATGATCGAGAGTTTAAAACGTTTATGGCCCTAGGGCTAGATCCTGTATCCAGGTTGCATTGGTTTAAATCAAGATATGTTAACCAAGTAATAATTCATCCAGATAAATTCACAATAGTCATCGTTCTTAGAAAGCCAGATCCAGCAATATACCCTGAGAAATGGGATGAAAAATTAAAGCCTCTAAAAGAGATGCTAACGAGAATCGTTTATGATGAACTGGATCCAATCAAAGATATTCTGGCTAAAGGCGGTGTATCGGTTTATTTATCGATAGAATTGCGATCTGAAATTGATGCAACAATGTCAGAAAGCAACGTGCAAGAGCTCAAAGAATTGCTAAATAATATGGAACTGTTGGATACTACACTAACCCCAAATGCAGGCTCAGTTATTGGGACAGTACTAAAGCAAATCGAATTGTTTATTGATATCGCTAGTCCAGAGATTAGCATAGAATATTTGAAGGATTATGATGAAAATATCTTAAAAGACATTGTTGAAAGGCGGCCTTGTCATGTATTTCTCTGGAAAGTTAAGAGGATGCTCGAAGATAAGATCAAGTCTAAAGAAAGTGCAGGAAAGGAAAAAGACACTATATTATCCATTCAGGAGACAATTAACTGTTGGAAAAGTAAAAGGCATCAAGCTATCAGCGAATTGACCAAGACTGCTTACCATTCAATCCTAAAAGATGGATTGACAATACTGGTTTATGGATATAGTGATACCATCGTCGAATGTATAGATTACTATTTAACAGAAAAGAACAATTTGGACATATATATTTGTGAAGGTAGAACAAAGACGGAATATAGATACAATAACAGATTAATTTATAGCGACGGATTAAAATATGCTGAAAGATTTAAAGAAGTGGAGAGAAAGAATAATGACAAAGTAAAAAGAGATATATTAGAAATCATGAGACATAAATACAATATGGATGAAACAAGTCTCGATGAAGAATTAAAGAATTGTGACGGAGAAATTAGGAAGGAATTCGATGAAGAAATGGAGAGAAGAGAGAAGAAATTAAAGCTATATTACGTGGCAGATTCTTGTGTTTCGAACTTATTTTCAAGAGAAATTGCCAAAAAAGTACTGTTTGGTGCAAATGGTATCGGCAATAGCGGAATGGTATCACATACTTTAGGCCATTTGGCCATAGCGGATATGGCAAAACTGAATAAAATCCCAGTTTATGTGCTTGCAGAAACTATGAAAGTAGGTGATTTGCAAGTGAGACGCGAACTACAAAGATCAAACCAGTGGTTGACCACAGATATAAAGTTCGATTACTTAGTATCGGATTTAATTAATTACAATCCTCGGGAAGATATCATAACACCGGACAAAATTACCGCCTTTATTACGGAAAAGGGATCTATTCAACCGGCAACAGAGATCTGGAGATATAAGGATGATGAATGTTATGCTTTGTCATGAGCATCAGGGGGGCAATCTAATTGAATAAAATAACGATCAGCCTAATCAAGGCCGATGTGGGTGGCTTTCCAGGCCACTCCTCAGTCCATCCCGCATTGATCGAGACCGCTGAGTCGAAGCTTCAAGAAGCCAAGAAGTCAGGCGCACTGATAGACTTTAGGGTGCTCTCCTGCGGCGACGACCTGGAGCTGCTGATGAGCCACAAGAAGGGCTGCGACAGCGGCGACATCCATGCCCTGGCCTGGGAGACCTTCGAGGAGGCAACGGAGAAGGCCAAGAAGCTCAAGCTCTACGGAGCCGGCCAGGACCTGCTTGCGGATGCCTTCAGCGGCAACATCCGGGGAATGGGACCTGGCGTTGCCGAGATGGAGATCAATGAGCGCACCTCGGAGCCCGTAGTGGCTTTCATGATGGACAAAACTGAACCTGGCGCCTTCAATCTCCCTATCTTCAAGATGTTTGCAGATCCATTCAATACCGCGGGCCTGGTGATCGACCCTGCCTGCCATCACGGCTTCACCTTCGAGATCTGGGACATAATGGAGCACAAGAGGGTCTTCATGGACTGTCCAGCGGAGATGTACGACATGCTGGCGCTGATTGGCGCAAAGAGCAGGTATGTTATCAAGAGGGTCTTTTGCAAGCCTGGCAGCAAGATCTCGGAGCAAGAGCCTGTGGCAGTTGTGAGCACTGAGAAGCTCTACCAGACTGCAGGAACATACGTTGGCAAAGACGACCCCGTGGCCCTGGTCAGATGCCAGTCGGGCCTCCCTGCGTTGGGAGAGGTGCTGGAGCCCTTCGCTCTGGGTCATCTGGTCAGCGGATGGATGCGCGGCAGCCACAACGGACCACTGATGCCCTGCTCCTTTGAGACCGCCCATCCCACGAGGTTTGATGGACCGCCCAGAGTCATTGCAGCAGGCTTCCAGATGGCTCATGGGAGCTTCGTCGGTCCCGCTGACCTGTTCGCAGACGTCGCCTACGACCTGGCCCGCAAAAGATGCCTGGAGATCACGGACTATCTGCGTGCGCACGGACCCTTCGAGCCGCAGCGACTGCCCATGGAGGACATGGAGTACACCACTCTGCCTCACGTCATGAAGGCTCTGGAGAACAGGTTCGTGAAAGTGGAATAGATCAAAAGGATCCTGCGATCCATTTTTTTTGGTTTTTTGAATTGTGTCTTGATCACTCTTCTGGATGGTATGATGAATGGTTGGCAATGTAAATGTCGAGGCAGAGATGAAAGAGCAAAAGAAGCGCCGCCGCCTGAAGGTAGCCCATCCCGAGCGCTGCATCGGCTGCCTGGGCTGCATGTTCGCATGCAGCAGGACTCGCACAGGCACTGTCTCTCTGCAAAACAGCGCCATCAAGGTCCAGACCCAGGGCGGAATTGAAGGCGACTTTCGTGTGGTGGCATGCCGCGGCTGCGATGACGCTCCGTGTGCCAGAGCCTGCCCTGTGGACGCGCTGGAGCAGAGGCCTGACGGTGCCGTGGTATTTCACAAGGATCTCTGCATAGGATGCGGCAGTTGCGAGAAGGCCTGCTTGGTCGGTGCCATCACCATGGGAAAAGATGCCAAGCCCATAAAATGCATACACTGCGGAGCGTGCGTTGCCTTCTGTCCGCATGATGTGCTGAGGCTCGAAGAGGTATCTGCGTAGGGGGTGTAGAGAAAATGCTGCGAAAAGTTCTGTACATCGATCTATCCAGTAGAGAGTCCTGGATCGAGGAGAGATTGGATCTCTTCGAAGACTGGATGGGTGGCACTGGTGTTGGAATAAAGCTGCTGCAGGAGGAATGTCCCGCAGGCACAGATCCTCTTTCGCCCCAGGCGCCCATAATTCTCAGCATAGGCCCTCTCAATGGGTTCTTTCCCGTGGCCACCAAGACGGTGGCGACCTTCAAGTCGCCGCTCACAGGAGAGCTGGGCGAGTCCTATGCAGGGGGAAGGCTTTCCCTGGCCCTGAGGTTCGCAGGGCATGAGGCAGTGGTGATCCGCGGCAGGGCAGAGCGGCCTGCGTATATCTCCATCAACGACGCAGACGTCAAGGTCAAGGACGCCACATCGATTTGGGGCATTGATGCCCAGACCACAGGGGTGATCCTGCGCGAGCACGAGACTGGCGTTGGCAGGAGGAGCATAATTCGCATAGGGCCTGCAGGAGAGAAGCTTGTTCGCTTTGCTGGCGTTGTCGTGGACACATACAGGCACTTCGGACGCCTGGGCCTTGGCGCAGTCTTTGGCTCGAAGATGCTCAAGGCGCTTGTGGTCTCAGGGACGGAGCACGCCGATGTCCCCGACGCCAGGAGGTATCGTGAGGTTTACAGCAGACTTTACAGCACCGTTGTGAAGACTGATGTGATGGAAAAGTATCACGATATCGGAACATCTGTAAACATCAATGTGCTCAACTGGCTAAAAGGCCTGCCTACCAAGAACTTCCTTCTATCCAGCTTCTCCGAAGGCGAGAAGATCAGCGGCGAGATGTTTGCGGACAACTACCTCTTCCGCCGTCTCTCCTGTGCTGGGTGTCCAATAGGTTGCGTGCATATCGCAGCTTTAAAGTCTGCCTTCTCGACGCACCACGAGTTCGAGCTGAGAAAGGTCTCTTATGACTACGAGCCAATCTATTCCCTGGGCTCAAACCTGGGAGTCTCCACAGCAGAGGGGATACTGAGGTTGATAGATGTCTGCGAGAGGATGGGGATGGATGTGATGTCCGCTGGTGTGGTCCTCTCCTGGGCCACAGAGGCCATGGAAAGGGGGCTCATCACAACAAAGGAGACCCTGGACATACCCTTCCAGTGGAACAATGTAGAGGGCTATTCAAGAGCACTGGAGAGCATCGTCAGGCCTCCTAACGAGTTCTACTCTGCCCTGGCTATGGGCGTGGATTATGCATCCACGAAATATGGGGGCCGTGAATTCGCGATGGCCCTTGGCAAGAACGAGGTCTCAGGCTACCACACCGGCCCCGCATCGATCGTGGGCCAGCTCGTGGGCGTGCGGCACTCACACCTGGACAACGCCGGATACAGCATCGACCAGAAGGCTGCCAAGAGATCGATGGATCCTGAGATGATGGTGGACGAGATCATCAAGGAGGACAACAGTCGCGGGGTATTCAACAGCCTTGTGGGATGTCTATTTGCCCGTGGAGTCTACACTGAGGAGAATATCATCGATGCCCTGGGAGCTGTCGGCATCACAAAGACGAAGGACGACCTGCAAAGCCTTGGAAGGAGGATCTTCGAAGAGAAATATAAATTCAAAATTCAGGAGGGGTTTGACCTTTCGCATGCGCATATTCCCAAGAGGTTCTACGAGACCGTATCCACCCTTGGAATTGTAGCGCCAGAGACCGTGGAGGAGATGCTGCGACAGTACAAGAAGAAGAGAGGATGGGAGCCGGGCTAATTTGCCTGCTTCCCACCATTGGGTTTCATATTATCACCCTTATTACCATCCTTGCTACCTTTACCCTTACTGTCTTTCTTGGATTTCTCGCTTGGATTCATCTTTTGACCCTTGATCATGCCCCTGCGAACCATTCGCTCCAGTATCATCCTCTTGACCTCGTCTTCGCCCACCGAAAATACCTCGCCGATCAAATCCATGGCCACCTCCAGCTCTCTTCCCACAAGATGATCGCTGTCGTTGGACCTTCCGGCAAGCCTGCATAGATGATCCAGGGGCTTTTCCACCAGCTCCGAGGAGTATTTGTCGGGCTCCTGCTTGTAGATCAATAGCATGCCAAAGATATGAGGATAAAGGGGCGTTGCTGGATTCAGACGAAAGAAGGTATTGGTCTTCTTCTTGGCCTCGGCGCGAGGCGAAGGCAGTATCCTGCGCTCCTTGATGACAACACCCAGACGTTCCAATTTATCCAGCTTGTTTACGAGCGTGGTCTGGTTCCAGAAAGGCCCCCCGCTCGTTGGCCCAAGCTCCCGCCAGATCGAATTGAGCTGAACAAAGCCGCCCTTTCGCTTCAGGTAGACCAAAAGAGATGCCAGCGCTGACTGGTCGCGCTGCATGGCACAGTATCTGGCAAACTCATCCAACATTGCACGTACTTCCTGCATGCTGCTCTAAAGCCTTTTCGGTTTCTTTACAAAGCATATTTATTCCACAACGCACCCAAGGAAAAAAATGGTAATCACCATGCAAGCAATAGTTCTGGCCGCGGGCGAAGGCAGCAGGATGCGGCCTCTGACCAAAAACCTGCCAAAAGTGATGCTTCCAGTGGCCGGAAAACCACTTCTGGAGCATATCATCGTCAGGGCGCACGCTGCCGGAATAGAGGATTTCGTTTTAGTAGTGGGCTACGGTGCCAATGCAGTAAGATCGCATTTCGGTGACGGCAGCCGTCTTGGCGTGAAAATCGAGTATGCTGTCCAGGAGAAGCAGCTTGGCACAGGTCATGCCCTGATGGCAGCAGAGAGCAAGGCAGCCGACAGGTTCCTAGTTTTGAATGGTGATGTGCTTTTAGATGTTCAGCCTTTGAAGGAGATGATCGCCCAAGAAGCAGCAGTCTCTGCCATCAGAGTCGATGATCCGAAGAGATATGGCGTCTTTTTGGAGGAGAATGGATACTTCAAATCTGTAATTGAGAAGAGCCAGGAGCCCCCCTCGAACCTGGCCAATGCAGGCATCTATCTTCTTCCAAGGAGCATATTCGATGCTCTGCGCCTAGCGCCCATATCCGAGCGCGGCGAGTACGAGCTGACCGATGGATTGAACCTGCTCGCAGTAAAAGAAAAGCTCAAAGTCGTCCTGCTCCCCAGCTGGCTCGAGATAGGCAGACCATGGGACATCCTTGCAGCCAACGAGGTCCTCCTCAAGGAGATGGAGGCATGTGTCTTGGGAGAGGTCGAGCCGGGCGCCACCCTGAAAGGGAGGGTTTCCGTGGGCAAGAACACAAAGATCATGGCAGGCGCGTACATTGAGGGGCCCGTTGTCATCGGCGATAACTGCAAGATCGGCCCGAACTGCTATATCCGCCCGTATACATGCATCGGAGATGACGTGCGAGTAGGCAATGCAGTAGAGGTAAAAAACAGCGCTATTTTCGATGGCACCAAGATCGGACATCTGTCTTACGTCGGCGACAGCGTCATCGGACGGTGCTGCAACTTCGGGGCCGGCACAATATGCTCCAACCTGCGGCACGACAAGGCCACTGTCAAGTCATTCATCAAGGGCGATAGGGTGGATAGCGGAAGGCGTAAGCTTGGTGCGATCATTGGCGACGACGTCAATACGGGAATTCATACTACCATTTACACAGGCACAGTCATCGAGTCAGGGTACTGGGGGCTTCCGGCTGCAGTGCTGAAGGGACTGGTAGCCCCTCAGAAGGAACAACACAATTGCTGAAATTCACGATAAGGCTTTTCAATGAAGAGAAAACTAAAAAGGAGTTATTGATGAGAGACATCATTTCCATAGCCAAGCCTGTTATTGGCGACGAGGAGATCCGTGCCGCTGAGGATGTGCTGCGGTCAGGGATGCTCACCCAGGGCGAGAAAGTCCTGCGGTTTGAAGAGGAGTTCTCAAAGTACCTTGGTGTGAAGCACTCCATTGCTGTGAGCAACGGCACCATAGCCCTGGACCTTGCCCTAAAAGCCTTCGACCTGTGTCCTGGCGATGAGGTGATCTCGCCCGCATTCACATTTATCGCCACAGCCAACTGCGCCCTTTACCAGGGCCTCAAGCCGACTTTTGCAGATGTGGACCCCAGAACATTCAATATTGATCCCGAGGACTTAAAAGAGAGAATAACTCCTCGAACACGAGCCGTGGTGGGAGTTCACCTCTACGGCCAGCCCTTCGATCTCTCGGCAGTTCAAGAGATCTGCGAAGACAACAACCTGATACTCATAGAGGACTGTGCCCAAGCCCACGGTGCAGAGTTTGAAGGCAAGAAGGTGGGCGGATTTGGCACAGGCTGCTTCTCATTCTATCCGACGAAGAATATGACGACAGGGGAGGGGGGCATGATAACCACGAACGATGACTCCCTGGCAGCACGTCTCCGCCTCCTGCGAAACCATGGAGACGCCGGAAAGTACAACCATGTGACACTTGGCTACAACTATCGCATGATGAACATACAAGGAGCCATCGGCCTGGTGCAGCTCAAGAGGCTGGAGGATTTCACTGCCAAGAGGATCAGGAATGCCGAGTTCCTAAACAAAAACATCAACATCGAGGGGATCACCACGCCCTTCAGGGCAAACAACGTTAGGCATGTCTATCATCAGTATGCGATAAAGGTTGAGGACGATCTTCCTGCAAAACGCGAAGAGCTCATTGCATACCTACAGGCAAACGGCATCGGATCTGCAGTGCACTACCCTAAAGCCGTGTACGAGCAGCCACTCTACAGAGAGCTCGGCTACACCGACGTATCGTGTCCTGTATCCGAAGATGTATCCCGCAGGGTCCTGAGCCTGCCAGTCCATCCCTCTTTGAATCAGGAAGATCTTGAGCGCATAGTGAGGGCCATAAACGGCTTTGAGGCGTGAGCATGGACGTTGGAGTAATAGGCGTCGGGGCCATGGGCAAAAACCATGTGCGCATCTACTCCGAGTTGAAGGGGGTTGGGAATGTATACGTCTTCGACCCAATTGCAGAGAACGCCACGCGCGCAAAGGAGTTCGCAACTATCTGCAGCTCTGCAAAAGAGCTTCTGGGGGTAGTTGACGCTGTCAGCATCTGCGTGCCCACGAAATATCACTTTGAGACTGCAAAGATGGCGTTAGACGCAGGCGTGAACTGTCTTATTGAAAAGCCAATAACTCTGACGGTCAAGGAGGGAGAGGAGCTCCTGGGGCTCTTGAGGGGCAAAGAGATCGTAGTAGGAGTAGGACACATCGAGCGTTTCAACCCCATTGTTGAAGAGATCAAGAAGATCGCTGACCGTCCTGACTACGTCTCCATCAAGAGGCACAACCCCACATCAAGCCGCATCACAGATGCATCTGTCGTCGAGGACCTGATGATCCACGACATCGACATCGTCTTCAATGTGCTCTTCAAGGGCGAGGAGGACTTCAAGATTTACAGCGCAGGAAACAGGAACGTCTGCGAGGCCATGGCCGTCTTTTGCGACTCGGTGGTCAGCATCTCAGCCAGCCGCCTATCCTCAAAGAAGTTCAGATCTCTTTACGTTGAGGCCAAGGACTTCACAACTGAGGGAGATTTCATGACTCAAGAGGTCTATGTCTATCGAAAACCCGGGAAGTGGGGCCTTGAGAACGAGCGCTACATGCAGGAGAACATCATCGATAAGGTTTTGGTGAACAAAGTAGAGCCGCTGAAAGTGGAGCTCAAGGCCTTCCTTGACTCGGTCAGAAGCGGCAAGAGCTTTCCAGTCACGCCCAAGGAAGCCCTGAAAAACCTCATGATCTGCGATGAGATCAGGAAGGGACTCAGGTGATGAGTTACTATGCGCACCCCACAGCAATCGTCGAGAGCGAGGCAATTGGAGAGGGCACGAAGATCTGGCACTTTGCTCATGTACGAAAAGGCTCAAAGATCGGCAAGAACTGCAATTTAGGGAAGAGCGTTTACATAGACATCGACGCTGAGATCGGAGACAATGTGAAGATCCAGAATTTTGTCTCCGTCTACAGGGGCGTTCGAATAGAGGACGATGTATTCATTGGTCCCTCTGCCACCTTTACCAACGACCTTTACCCTCGCGCGTTCATATGGGATGAGGATCATGTGGTCTCGACGCTCGTTTGCAGGGGCGCAAGCATCGGGGCAAACGCAACACTTGTATGCGGCATAACTGTAGGGGAGTACGCCATGATCGGAGCTGGGTCCACAGTTGCCGAGAATGTGCCGCCCTATGCATTGGTCCTCGGCAATCCCGGCAAGAGGATCGGATGGGTCTGCTATTGTGGCAGAAGGCTGGGAGATGTTATAAGAGAGGACACAAACAAAACCGTTTATAAATGCGTTGCATGCGGAAGGGAAATAGAGATCGGGGGGTTTTCTCGAGATGATAAAAAGTCCTGATGCTATTGCGATCATAGGCCTTGGCAATGCAGGCCTGCCCCTGGCAGCAGTTGCTGCTGACAGCGGGGTCAAGGTCATTGGAGTGGACCTAAACGAGGAGCGGTGCGTTCGCATAAACCAGGGGATAAATCCCATTCCCGAGGAGAAGGGCTTGGAAGAGCTGATAATGCTACATGGCGGCAAGAGTCTCCTCGCCACGCCGCGCTTTGAGGATGCCAAGAATTGTAGCACATTTATTGTAATAGTACCTCTCTTCGTGGACGAGAGCTATAGCCCTGACTTCACCGTTATGGAGAGGGCAGTTCGATCTTTGGGCAGGATACTGAAGAAGGGAGACCTGGTTGTCCTGGAGACCACCTTTCCGCCAGGCACTACAGACACTAAGATCAGGGCATGGCTTTGCGAGTCCAGCGGCCTTGAGCCGTCAGATTTCTTCCTGGCCTACTCGCCTGAGAGGATCATGACAGGATACAGCATCTCCCGTCTGAGAGAGTTTCCAAAAGTTTTAGGCGGCACAGATGAAGAAAGTGGCTTTAGAGCCTTTCAGGTTTATTCGAAGTTCATTTCGAATCTACATCTGGTCTCGTCCGCGAAAGTCGCCGAGATGATAAAGGTTATGGAGGGCTGTTACCGCGACGTGAACATAGCTTTAGCCAACGAGCTTTACAAGATATGCGAGGAGATGGGAGTTGACTTCTTCGAGGCCAGGGAGAACGCAAACCACCAGTTCTGCCATATACATCTGCCCTCCACTGGCGTTGGCGGCCACTGCATACCAGTTTACCCGTGGTTCCTGATAAAAGAGATGGAGAGGCGCGAGGAGTTCAGTCGCTGCCGCCTGCTACGCACCTCCCGCGAGGTCAACGATGAGATGATCCTCTACTGGGCGGAGAAGATCATTCTGGAGTGCATGAAGCTCGACAAACCCCTTTCCATGGTGAAGATCTGCATCAAGGGCATCACCTTCCGCGAGGGTGTGAAGGAGTTCTACCACAGCCGCAACCTGGCACTGGCAAGGCTGCTTTCAGAGAAGGGATTGGACGTCTACGCTGCTGATCCTTTGCTGTCGGAGGATATGGTGAAAAGCAAGGGGCTGAGGTATATCAGACCAGAAGAGGCTGACCTGATCTTCGACCCATTTGAGCTGAGGTTAACAGTTGCTGGTGGCGATTCAACAAGATGATAGTAGCATCAGTTGTAGGAGCCAGGCCTAACTTCGTCAAGCTTGCCCCGGTATCAAGAGAGCTGCGAAAGAGGCTCGATGAGGTGATAATCCACACTGGACAGCATTATGATTATGAGATGGACAGGATCTTCTTCGATGATATGGGCATAGCAACTCCGGACTATCACCTTGGCATAGGCTCGGGCAGCCATGGCCTTCAGACAGGAGAGATGCTAAAGAAGGTAGAGGAGGTCTTGATACAGGAGAGACCGGATGTCGTTATGGTATTCGGGGACACCAACTCCACCCTGGCAGGAGCACTGGCAGCGGCAAAGCTGCACATAAAGGTTGCTCACATCGAAGCGGGTCTCAGATCTTACGACAGGCGCATGCCCGAAGAGATCAACAGGGTGCTTGTGGACCACTGCTCCGATATGCTCCTCTGTCCGACAAGGACTGCCGTGGAGAACCTGAGAAAAGAGGGCCTCGTAAAGAACGTTCATCTGACGGGCGACGTGATGGTGGACGCCCAGAGGGACTGTGCTAAGATCGCCGAGAGCAGGTCGCATATTCTATCAGACCTAGGACTGAAGAGCAAAGAATACTATCTGGCCACTGTTCACAGGGCATCGAACACCGATGATCCGGAGAAATTCAAAGCAATCATCGAGGCGCTGGAAGAGCTGGGGGACGTTGTATTTCCCTGCCATCCACGAGCAGAGAAATACTTGAGAAAGTTCGGCCTGTGGGAGGATCTGAGCCGAAAGGTGCGGTCCATCAAGCCCGTTGGTTACCTGGATATGATATTGCTGGAGAAGAATGCAAAAAAGATCCTAACCGACTCGGGCGGGGTGCAAAAAGAAGCCTATCTGCTGAATGTGCCCTGCATCACCCTGAGAGACGAGACCGAATGGGTCGAGACAGTCGAGGATGGATGGAATGTGCTCGCCGGCCCAGATAAGGATGAGATCGTTCGCCTGGCCAGGGACTTTGAGCCGAGCCAAGAGCAGCGTGATGTTTTCGGAAAAGGAAATGCAAGCGCAAAAACCGCAGAGCTGATTGAGATGCTGGCTTCCGGTTCGCTTGAGGGAGCAAGATCTTGAAGATACTGCTCTTGGCCAACCAGCCGGAGAAGACCACTCGCCTGAAGATGTTCGGTAAGACTTTGCAGTCTCAGGGGCATGAGGTGATAATTCCCTCTTTTAAAACCAGGAACTGGATCACAATATCCGGCCTGGCAAAGAAGATTACGAAGGAGAAAAAACCGGACGTCGTGCACATCTTCAACGTTCCCGACGTGATCTATCACGACTTCGCAGCTCTACGAGGAGAAGCTTTCGAAAAGCTCATCTACGACTACAGATCCCCATGGGGCATCGAGGTTCAGCAGACCTTTGGAGCTCCCGGCAGAGCATTCGCTGAGCACTTCGAGAGAGAGCTGGCGGAGTGTGCGGACATCATCACAACAGTAAATGCTCCGCTGAAGAGGAAGGTCTCTGAGTATGCACCAGGAAAAGAGGTGCATGTGATTCCCAACTATCCATGCCGCTCTTTCCTAGAGGCGAGGGCCGGCTCCGATGGCCTGGAATTGGAAGTTGCGCCCGGAAGAGAGCCGATAGTATTCATAGGAAGGATCTGCACCCAAGAAGGGATAGAACAACTTCTGGAGGTTGCAAGAGCCTTGCCCGAACGGGAGTTCTGGATAATAGGCGGTGGGCCGTTTGCTCAGTGGTACCTCTGGAGAAAGCCCGCGAATGTGAGGGCGCTTGGCTGGCAGCCGCACGAGAGGATTGCAGCCATTTTGAGAAGAGCAGGGCTCTGCCTGATACCAAGAAAGGAGAACGCTCTGACTGCGTACTCGACTGAAAAAAGTGTCTGGAAGCTCAACGAGTACCTGGCACTCGGAAAGATCGTAGTTGCCTCTGGCGTGACAGCAGAAGAGCAAAGAAAGAACTTAGTGGTTGTGAAGAGCAGGGAATTGAAGGACGCGATATTGCAGAGCCTTGAGCGAGAACCAGAGAAGCTAGGAGAGAAGGACTACAGGTTCTGGGAGATGAACGAGAGGACAATCCAAAAGGTGTACGAAAGCCTCTGATGTGAAAAAAAATTGCTGCCAGAGCCGCTACTTGCTGGGCAGCTCCGGGTATACGAAGATCCTTCCCTCTGGATATTCAAGGCCCAGACGCTTCAGGTATTCCTTATGAACGCTAATTGGGTCAAGATCCACGCTTGGATGGAGCAATTTTGCCAAATAGGTTATGCCCACGACCTGATCCAGGCCGTTCAGAACATCCCAGTCCATTATGTAAACTTTGTTCGCCTTGACAGCAGAGATGCCGCTTGCGCCTGAGCGGGACAGGATCTCATTTCTCACATTTTCAAGAGAGACGGTATCCGGAGAAGGCCCTTCTTGCCAGCCGATCTGTGTTTGGGTCGATGATTGAGTCTGCCTCTTGATTATTACTTCTGGATTTTGGGATATGACCCACTCCCAGCCTACTTTAGGATATGCATCATTTAACTTCTTGGCAATATTGTATCCATTGGCCTTGCTCAAAACCTGATCAAAGCCTGAACCCGAGCCAAGGGTTGAAAGATCTCCTGCTGTAGAACTCCACTCAGCATAAACCTTGGGCTTGTTCTGGTCTTTCACAGCCTGCTCCACATCTGAGATCAAACTATCATACCAGTTGATATAATCCAAAGCTGCATCCTCTTTGTTCAGGATCTTGCCCAAGATCTCAATCTCGCGGGTCATGTTCTCAGCCTTGTAAAAGTCCAGAGCTACTGCCTGGATATTCTTGAAGGGTTTCAATCCCTTCTCCACGGCATAGATGCCGTAGGGCTTGTCTGGATAGCTGTAGCCAATCACTATGATGTCGGGCTTGATGCTCTCTTCGCCACCCTTCGCGATCTCCCCTATCATCTCATAATCCGGTTGATTCCACTTGCCAACGCTCTGCTTCTTTTTGAGCTGTGGGAAGTAGTAGCCCTTTTTTGTCACTGTATCAGAGACCCCGACGACCTTGTCCGTTGCACCAAGCATTGTCACTGCCTCAGCAGCATCGGAGTTGAGCACAATCACACGTTCCACGGGCACTGTGAAAGTGAGCTCTCTTCCTGCTGAGTCTGTGATGGTCAGGGGATAGTCTGCTCCTGATGCAGCAAATGCGCCCAGGAGGATCAGCAATAACAGCGATGAGACTGCCGATATCAGTAATGTTCTATTATTCATTTCAATCCCTCCTTTGATTAGTTAATAATACAGCAGCATAGTTACAACATTATTCTTAATAACAATTTTGGTTAAATTATTATTGGGTGCATCAAATTCAAGGCACCGAGAGGCTAATTTACGCCTGACATCATCCATAACAATTTTGCCAGAACTTTACGGATGCCTGCTGATGTACAGATCCCCGAATATCTCTTCCTGCTCCAGCCATACCTGTTTTCTGTGTGCCATAAACAACAGTGAGATGTAGTTTGTAACACCATCCTCGCTCTTGCTGTTTATGTCCCGGAACAAGACCTTCTTTCTTCCAACAAACATGTCATCCAGTATGGGTCCTAACGCACGAATCCGATCTTCAATTCCCTCATCATGAGAAAGATCCAGAGCCTTTTCCTCAGTGCTCGGCCACCTCTCCCGCATCGCCTTCCTGCGGCCTACCATCTCCGCCTTCTTCAGCTCTGCGATGAGCTCATCCAGGGTTACGGGCCGTTTGGTATGCCGTCTCACAGGCGGCTGGGGAAGCGCATCTACCTGCAGCGTCTCTTGCGGTCCCAGCTCTTCTGGCTCTTGCTCGCAAGCTTCCTCCTTTTGCCCTTCCAGTGAGTCGGACTTCATGCGCAAAAGGATGCTAGCGTAAAGCAGCGTTCTGGCGGGGATTCTCAGGTCACGCTTCTGCAGAGAATCGATGTACTGCAGGAACTTCTCAGTGGTTTGAGCAATATCGATCTCCCATGGATCGATCTCGCCTCGCTTGGCAAGCTCCACCAGAACTTCCGCAGGCTCGCCAAACTCGAACTCATCCTGGCCTTTTCGAGTTTCGTCCGGAGTGGATGGATCTTCTGTCAAGGTCGCCTCTAGTTGGTACAAATGCCAGTTACAGTGGACAGGTTGTCCTCCTGCATGGTCACGCCCAGGGTAAACTTCGACTGCATGATCATGGGCTTTCGCAAGGAGACTACTATGAACTGGGCCCTGTTGGAGATCTTGCCTATCAGCTTGGCCACGCGCTCAACATTGGCCCCATCCAGAAACATATCGATCTCGTCCATAGCATAGAAGGGCGCTGGCCGGTACATCTGGATGGAGAATATGAAGGAGAGGGCAGTCAGGCTCTTCTCGCCTCCTGACATGGCCTCCAGACGGTGGAAGGGCTTGCCTGCAGGCCTGGCCTTGATGCTCATGCCTCCTGAAAGTGGGTCCTCGGGATTTTCCAATATCAGGTCGCCTTCGCCATTGGAAAGCTCCTGGAATATCTGCTTGAAGTTCTTGTTGATCTCTGTGAAGCTGGCAAGGAATGCATCTCTCTTCATCTGGTCGTATTTTTCGAGCTTGTCGATGATGGCCTCGCGCTCATCGCTCAGAGTCGTCCGTCTCTGCTGCAATATGTCGTGCCGCATCTTGACATGATCGTACTCCTCGATTGCCAGCATGTTCACAGGCTCGAGGTCCAACATGGCCTTTTCCAGGGCCCGGATCTTCTCTGCCACAGTCTCGCTCTGGGGCGGCTCCTCTGTGCAGTCCACGCCGCATGACTCAATCTCTGTGCGCAGGCCGTTTACCCTTGACTGGATGGCATCTCTGGCCAAGAGCGTGGCCGAAAGTCTGGCATCGATTCGGTCCATCTCCCGCTCTGCCTGATCCACATCCCTTTGCAGGCTGAGTATGACCTCCAGCAGCTCACCCCTCTCGCCCTTCAGGCCGTGCAGCTCAACCTCTATCTCAGCCTCGCGCTCCCGTGAAGCTTTGAGCTGCTCTTCCAAAGATAGAATCTCCGCTGCAGCTGCATCTTTGCGCTGCAGAGCATCCATCTTCTGCGCATCCAGAGCCTCCCTTCGAGCCTGAAGCTCCAACAACTTCTCCTGGCCGCTCTCCTCCCGAAGCTTGTACTTGAGAATCTCGGCATCTATGCCTGCCAGCCTCTCCTGGAGACGCTTGATCTCCATCTGCGCGCCGTCGGCTTTTTTGTTCAGTTCTGGAATCTCAGAGCCCGAAAGATCGCCCTCGAGCCTCTCGATCTTCTGCTGCACCTCCCCCAAGACGTCCTCAGCCTTTTTGATCTCCACATCGAGCTGATCGAGCTTCTCTTTGAAGGTCAAAGACTCTCTCTCAATCTGCATCAGCCGCTCTCGCCTCTCCTGAATGGACTTCTGCAGCCTGGGCTTGGAGGCAGCGAGCTCGTCGAGCTGGAAGGTCTTCTTGGATATCGCCTTGTTCAGCTCTTCCACCTCCCTGGTAATGCGCGCGATCTGCTCCTCGACTCGATCCAACTTGTCAAGATTTGTGTTGCGCCCAGACTCTGCCGATGCGATCCTCTCTGACAATTCTTTCAACTTTCTCTCTTCTTCCGCTGCGAACTTCATCTTCGACCTAAAGTGGCCGCCTGTCATGGCTCCAGACTTCTCAACGAGATCGCCTTCCAGTGTTACCATCCGATATCTGCCCATGAGTTGCCTGGCATGATTCAGGCTCTCGACCACCAAGGTGTCCCGGAAGACGTACCAGAAGGCCGGCATGAACTTGCGGTCGAAGTCAACAAGGTTCAGGGCAAAGTCAACTACCCCAGGATGGTTTGGCTTGGATGGGAGGCTGCCCCGATCCAGCTTGTTGAGGGGCAGAAAGGTCGCACGACCGATCTGAGACCTCTTCAGGTATTCGATGGCATAAGCTGCATCAGCATCCGTGGCTGCAACGATGCTTTGCATTCGCCCTCCTGCTGCTACTTCAAGGGCAGCAGAATAGCGCGAACCCACATTTCCAAGCTCAGCTACAGTTCCAAAGAGGCCCTGCAGCATCTGCCTTTTCATTGCCGATCTGACTGCATCCACTGCCCTGCTGTAGCCTGCCTTGTCCTCCGTTGCCCTCAGACGGCCGTCGGCACGGGCATACTCGCTTTGAAGCCGCTGTAACTCTCTCTCAGCTTCGGCAATCTCCCTGCGAAGGCGCAATCTGCCTGCTTCCAGGTCGTCCCTGTCGCGCTCCTGCTCCATGGCCTTGCCATTCAGAGCTGCCAGCTCTGTCCTGAGATGCTCTGATTCTTGGTCTGCGGTGCCCAAAGCATCCATAGCCTCCTTGATGCCCTCGGAGAGCTCCTCCCTCTCCAGGTCGCAGCGTCGCGTAGCATCCAGTAGCCTATCTCTCTCTCTCACCAGATCGCTCAGCTTTGCTTTTTCCTCCTCCCGTAGACCACGCGCCCCTGAAAGTTCATCCCTTATGAGAGAGTACTTGGCATCGGCCAAGGCGAGCTTCTCCTGGGCCATGGAGAGCGTCTCCATCTGGTCGTCCAGTTCACCCTTCAGGCTCGCCCAGCGCAAACTGGCGTCCCTCACCATCTCTGCCAGCTCTTCTAGTTCCTGGTTTATGTTTCCGATCTGAATGAAGCAGGCCTTCTGCTGTCCCTCAGCCTCAGCAATAGCCATATCGGCCATCTCTCTCCTGCCAGCCTCGCGAGCTATCTCCCCTTTCAGCTCCTCAATCCTGCGCTTCACCTCAATCTGCTCATCCTCTCCCTTGTGAGTGATCATTGAGCTGAGATTTTGCAGTCGCTCATCGAGGGCAGCAAGCTTTGCCTTCTTGCCCTCCGACCTATGCAGAAGGTCTTCTTTCTTTGCTTTGAGAGTGAGAACCTCGTCCTCCAGTCCTGAAAGCTCAGTGGACGCTTCCTTCAGCCTGGCCAGCAGCAAGAAAGCCTCCTGCCTTCTCAATTCCTCGCGGTGGGCCTGGTAGGAGAGGGCTTTGTCGCGTTCTTCCTTCAACCTGGCAAGCTGCACGCTCACCTCCTCGAGGATGACGTCCACCCTTGCGATGCGCTCGCGCACTACATCCAGCTCATCCATCGCCTTCTTTTTCTTCTCGTCGAACTCAGAGACGCCTGCGATCTCATCCACGATCTTGCGCCGTTCCACAGGCGTCATCTCGATGATGCGAGTCACATCGCCCTGCATGACTATGTTATAGCTCTCTGGGGTGATGCCCGCCTTGGAGAGCTGATCCTGTAGTTCTGCCTGGCTGCATGCCTTTCCATTAAAATAATAAGAAGAAGCGTATTTATCGTGGTTTACCTTGATCTTCCTGGAGACCTCGATGGTGTCCTGGTCCAAAGGAAAAAGGCGACTCGTGTTATCCAGTCGAACTGTGACCTGGGCATAGTCCGGGTTCTTGCCGTTCTCTCCACGGTAAATCAGATCGGGAAGCCTCTCGGCACGCATGGCCCGTGAACTGGAGAGGCAAAGTGCAAAGAGCAGGGCATCGACGACATTCGACTTGCCGCTACCGTTAGGACCTGTGATCGTCACGAAGTCGTTCTTCAGAGGGACCCTGATGCTCTTCCCAAAGGATTTGAAATTCTTAAGCTCAACCTCTTTGATGTACAAAGGTTACCTCCGTTTGCTCGGATTCCTGTAGACTCTTGGCGATGATCAGGACCTCTGGGAGGCCTGCTAACCCGGGATTTAATGCTTTAACTTAAGTATGTATTCAAGGATGTATATATCATTTTCCTATTCGATGACATGTCATTAAACAGCATTCAATCATGACCAACATAAGCAATATATCTAGATAGATTATTATGGTATGAGCCTCAAAAGGTGTGCTTTGATGCTGGAATACCTCATATTTTTCCTGAGCCTCCTGGCCCTTTTCTTGGGCGCGAAGTTCCTTACCGATAGTGCCCGACAGATAGCGAGAGCCGCTGGAGTCTCGGAATTCATTATCGGAGCGACCATCGTTGCCTTTGGAACATCCCTGCCTGAGTTGGCATCATCCATCATCGCAATGCTATCTGGCCATCCGAGCATCGTGGTAGGCAACGCTTTGGGCTCTAATGTTGCCAACATAGGCCTGGCGCTGGGATTGGCCAGCATGCTTTATCCCATTTATGTAAGCAGACAGATAACGGACATCGATATACCCTTTCTGCTCGCCTCAGTAGTAGCTACGTTCGTTGTATTCATAGACCTTAGCATAACATGGATTGAAGGCATACTACTGATATCGATGTATTTGGCTTTTATTTATCACGAGATCTCCCAGCATCGCGAACCAGATGATACAACGAATGGAGGGTTTGATTTCAGGCACCTGCTGGGCTTTGTTCTGGGATTGGCACTGCTCTACGTCGGCGCCAGATATCTGGTCTCATCCACACTCGCCATATCAGACAGCCTGGGCTTGAGTGAATCGCAAATAGCCTTCTTCTTCGTTGCTCTGGGAACATCTCTGCCGGAGATCGCCACTACTCTGATAGCCGCCAGAAGTGGAAGAGCAGAGATCGCAATGGGCAATGTTCTCGGCTCAAATACATTCAATTCCCTGATAATATTGGGCAGCAGTTCCTTATTTGGCGTGGTCTCTGCGGATAGTTCATTTCTCTATGCAACCCTCCCTGCCATGACCCTGCTCTCCATCCTTCTGGGTTTCATGTCCATTAATAACACTATCACACGCCTAGAAGGCACTCTTTTGCTTCTGATCTATTGCATCATCTCCCTAAATCTCATCAGATAGCCCAAAACCTATTTACCCTCTGCAGGATTCCAAATTCAGTATGGAGATTCTCGCCGACGTCGGTGGAAGGCCAGGGCTGGACTGCAGAGGCTTTTGCAGCTACTGCTATTTCAGGGGAGTCAAGAGCATACAGCCCTTCGGCTGCAAGTTTTGCATGCCTTTTAAGAAGGGCTGCGACTATTGCTCCCGCGCCATCGTTGAAGGCTACCCAGGCTTCAAGCCCCTGGACGCAGTCGTCTTCGAGGTGGCCCAGAAGGCCTATGGCTCGATACCCGACAAGGTCACCATCAGCGGCGGCGGAGACCTGAGCTGCTACCCAGAGCTCTTGCCCCTGGCAAAGATGGTAGGTCAGGGATTTGTTCCCATCCACTTGGGGTATACCAGTGGCAAGGGCTTTACGCGGGAGAATGAAGCTGAGGCTCTGGTGGAGGCGGGAGTTCGAGAGGTCTCCTTTACAGTCTTCTCTACAAGGCCAGAGATGCGACGTAAGTATATGGGAGATAGGCATCCAGAGGTAGCACTCTCCAACCTCAAGATCTTCTGCGAAAGCTGCGACGTTTATTGTGCTGCTGTGTTGATCCCAGGCGTCAACGACGGCCCAGAGCTGGAGAAGACCTGTCGCGACCTGGAGGAGATGGGTGCGAGGGGGCTGATCCTCATGAGATTCGCCAACGTCCGCGAGCAGGGCTTGATCTTGGGAAATGAGCCCATAATCCCTGGCGTGACGCCCCACACTCTCGAAGAGTTCAGAAGAATAGTCTCAGAGACCGCAAGCCGGCATAGCTTCCGGGTTACGGGAACTCCTCTTTGGGACCCTGCCACAGGCGCACCATTCGCCCTGGCTGCGCACCCGGAGGATATCCATAGGCTGCCAGCTTTGCGAAGAGGCGCCACAGTCATCACCAGCAGCGTGGCCCGGCCCATGCTAGAAGCCATCTTTGGACAACTTGGCGAAGATGTAAATGTGGTGGCTACATCAAAGGACGTTGGCTGCTTGATCACCATTGAAGATTTTCTGGATTTGGACCTTGCCCAGGTCAAGGACACCGTCATCATTCCGGGCCGCACACTGGCCCACGATAAGGAGATAACGAAGATCCTCAGTCGCGACGGCAGGAAGAGGCTCGTGGTCAGGGGTCCGGATATGCTCACAGTCGACGGAGAGATGAGCATCTCCATGAATGCGCGAGAGGTATTGGACTTTGAAGTCGAAGCTTTCAAAGAACTGATCGAGGCCATCAATGCCCTTGGCGTTTAGCGTTCGAAGATGCGGGAAAATTATTAGTACTTTGATGAGGCCAAAAAAATGATGCGTCAGAAAAGGCCTTTTCATGTCATGATCATTCCGACGTTGGGCTGTCCCTCCAAATGCGCTTACTGCTGGAGCTCAGAGGTCGGATCTCCCGTAATGAGCATTGAGACTGTTAAAGATATTGTGGAGTGGCTCAGTGTTTTTCGGAATGATCCTGTCACATTCACATTCCATGGAGGCGAGCCGCTTCTTGCCGGAGCGGATTTCTATCGTATTGCTCTGCCTCTGCTGTCGGATCTGAAGCATCTTAGCCCGAACTTCGCCTTGCAGACCAACCTCTGGATGCTCACTCATGAGCTAGCCGAGGTTCTTGCCAAGTATCAGATTCCCATCGGCTCCAGCCTGGACGGGCCGATGGAGATAAATGACCTCCAAAGGTCGGAGGGGTACTACGAGAGGACGATGCGGGGCTATGAGATCGCCAAAGAGCACGGATTGCAGGTACAGTTTATATGCACATTTACATCGTATTCGGTCAAATTCAAAGAGGACATATTCAATTATTTCCTGGAGAACGGCTTGACATTGAAGCTGCACCCCGCGCTCCCGTCCTTGCGCAGCGACCAACCAGAAAAGTGGGCGCTTTTGCCAGAGGAATTTGGGGACCTGCTGGTCTATCTCATGGATAAGTACCTGGAGAACATGGATCAGATCGAGGTCAGAAACATCAACGACTATTGCAGATGCGTCTTTACTGGCAGGGGAACCGTCTGCACCTTTGTCGACTGCATGGAGAATACCTTCGCAGTGGGACCTGATGGCAGAATCTATCCTTGCTATCGTTTTGTCGGCATGCCGCAGTATGTGATGGGAGATGTCCGGGACAGGCCAAGTCAGGCAGACCTGGCTGGATCAGAAGCCGGGATGCGCATGCTCCGGTTTAAGGATTACGTGGACAAGAACTGCAAGAGCTGCAGACACATCCGCTACTGCCGAGGAGGCTGTCCATACAACGCAATGGTCCCTGCGAGCGGAGAAATTAAAGGCGTCGACCCGCACTGTGTTGCCTACAAGAAGATATTCGATGAGATCTCCAACAGGTTCAACAGGGAGATGATGGGCTCCCTAGGAATGGAGATGGGGCTCAACAGCAGCTCCGAGATGGCCAGGAAGCCTGGGATCATGGCCCTGATGCGAAAGCTGGCATCAAATTAAGGAACATCACGGACAGGGCAAGGTCAAGACGGAGCTGTTGCCCACGATGGTCTCGGATCTTATCTGCGCGTATCCAACGTAAGTTCCGTGCATCATATAGGATGGCACTGTGTCAGCGTTCTTTTGCACACGTGTGCCGATCTTGGCAGTCCCCTGAATCTCTGAGCTGATCTGGTAGACAGACATGTTATCGTTCTGGTAGATGGTTGTGTCCTTGATGAGATCTTTGTCGATGTAATAGGTCTCTGAATAGACTGATCCGACCTGGTAGTTCTTGGCGCAGAGGGCATTTTTGAGGTCGCCTTGCGTAAGAGGAGGCGAATACGGCTTGTAATCATAGTCGGCCGAGATGGTCAGGGATGCTTCGTCCATATTCGAGTCTCTGTAGACTTCGGAGTCGATGGTCCTTGTAGCCATTCCGCTCCCTCTGGTTCCAAGGATGATCTTCTGGCCACTGAAACCTGACTGGGTCTGGAGGATCCTGGACTCATCCATGTAGCCATTGACGAAAACCCAGGAATGCTCAGTGAAGTTCTGTGCAAGGGTGTCCTCTGCTACAGTGGCCATCATGTTGGTCGTGAGACTTAAGGCGAATAGCAGCATCAATGAAAGTGTCCATCTCATCATGACGCCTCTAAGAGCGTAGACAACCAAATTGAGATATAAACCTGATCCTGTGAATGAAAGCTTGCATCTTCTCGCCACCATCTAGAAAGAGCTAAGGGCAGGCCCTATGGAGTAATACGTCTCAGCAGGATACCCATAGATCATCCCATAGGCATTTGGTCGTGGTTGAGTTTCATAAAATGTCCTTGGCGTCTGGTTCCAGCTTGCATCGATTGAGTGCACAGGAGTGAAGCTTGCTGATGCTGTAAGGCTGCGCAAGCTCAGGTTCAGTGATATTTTTAAGCATCAAAGATTCATTCTCTCCGAATATGCTCTCGATCCAGGCATTGTATTTCAAAACTGCCTGGTTATACGAGGCAATATCTCCTCCTCGGGCCTGATCGTACATTTGGGCCATGGACCAACCCTGTTTGAGGCCGTCCAGGACGCCCCTTTGATACTCAGTCAGAGCCAGGGAGGGTACCGTCAGCCCAATCACGATCAGAACTAGCGCAATTCTCCTCATATTGCATTCCACCCAGACAACAGATCATAATGAAGGTCAAAGACAAAAGGATTTGGGTTGCAACGCTGGAGTGCATTCGATGCGAACAGCAACTGGAGGAAGGGCAAAGTCGATGATGAAGCACAGGGTATTTAGGACCGATGTTGTCTCGACCTTTGCCCGATTTTGGATCGGCGTTCGACGATATAAACATGTGGTACATCTCGACCGAATGGCTATTCTGCGAGGAGATTCATTCGAGACGAAATCCTTAAATACGACCATTGACGTATGATGTGCTTGGCAAAAGTCGACTTACTCTTTTCTCCCTCCTACATCCAAGACTTTTGCCTCCCTCCTAATTATATCGCAAGCCTTAATAGGACATGCATCACTTGAATTTCAAGGTTTTAGAAGCATGAGATTCGCAACGCAGATTTTATGGTCATCGATCATACTCGTTTTGTTCGTCATCGATGCTCGCTCATTCTATGATACTACAGGCAAATCTGTGGACCAACTCATAAATGAAAGCATTGGAAGTTACGCCCATAACAGCGGCTTTCCCGAGAATCCCCGCGAATCCAGAGAGCTCTGGAGCAGGGAGACGGGAGTCAATTTTACAATGCCTGGGACTCAATCAGGAAACGTTACGAGCGCCATAAAATCAAGCGACGCAATTGCCACTGATGCTGTCCAGTATCAGTCTGCGAGCAAAATGAGCGCGACCCAAACGAGCACAAGTGAAACAGAATCTGCAGAGGAATCAACCACATCCTCGGCGACAAATTTAGCTGGAAACTGGTCGTTTGAGCTCAGAGACAGTAAAACAAGAGAGATGTCCCTGACCTTATTCCAGTCGGAAGATGCGATCTTCGGAACGGGTAGCATGAATGATGGCGGTGATACTCTGGAGGTCTCCGCTTCTGGCTCTGTTGAGAAGGATAGATTGAACCTGGACATCACCACATCGGAGATCGTAAGCCTCTACAGGCTTGTTCTGACGACAAACGGCGACTCAGTGTCTGGAAATTACAGAGCGTTCTCGGCTAGCAAAGAGCCCTGGACTGGAATCGCCAATGGCATACGAAAGAAATGACTTTCTTCCAGTCAAAGTTATAAACCAGAAATGCCTGAGGATCGACCATGGACATCGCAACCATAATATTCTACATCATATTGTTCCTTATAGCCTTCATGATCGCACGGATCATAATGAAGATCATGCGCGGCTACTAGACAAGGATTTCTTGCGAGGCGACAGGCTTAATATTTGTGCATTCAAACTCACAAGCCATGTTTCCTCAAGTCCTTGCTACTGTTGGGGGCTCAGGAACACGGCTTTATCCCCTAACCCTGGATCAGCCCAAGCCCCTGGTAGAAATATGCGACACGGCGATCATTGCCAATCTCTTTCGAGTTCTGGCAAGTCAAGGTTGTCGCAGGTTCGTTCTGGGCAGCAAGGGCGCGAGCAATACCCTCAACCTCAGCAATTACTTCAAGGCTGGCGAGGGCTTCTTCAAGCGCCTGGGCATCACCGACCACCAGGACTTCAGCTATCAGCCGCTCTACAACGACACAGGTAGCGCAGATTCTATGCGTTATTGTATCAATTACTTCGACATCAAGGACGATCTGCTGGTGGTCTCGGGCGATAACCTCATCGATATCGATCTTAAGGACTTCGTCGAGTTCCACCACAAGCACAAGCCAGTCCTCACAGTGGCCCTGAAGGAGCTGGGTCCCGAGGAGAACGTCTCACAGTACGGTGTGGCCAGGTTAGACGATGAGATGCGCATTAAGGGATTTGTGGAAAAGCCAAAGATTGGGAGCGAGCCCAGCAGGATGATAAACACTGCTTTTTATCTATTCTCTCCCGAGATTCGCGACGTTCTGCAGAGGATGGGCGATCGAGCCCGCGACATCGGCGGAGATCTTATACCTTATCTGACCGAGAACGGCTATCCCGTCTACGGCTACCCCATCTCTGGCTACTGGATCGATATTGGAACGCCAGAGAGACTGCACCAGGCGGCCATGGACTGCCTCTGTGGACGTGTTCGGCATTTCGATCGCAAGTATCATTATCGTCCCAACCAGTGGATCCATCCCTCAACTCTTAGTAAGATCGAGAGATATCTGGACTCTGGAGATATCGAGCTGGTGGGGAATGTGTCCATCGGCAGAAACTGCCACATTGAGAAGGGCGTTGTCATCGGGAACTCTCATATCGGCCACACCAGCCTCATCGAGAGAGATGTGGAGATTCGCGAGAGCATGATCATGAGCTTTGCCAATATCCAGCACATGACCTCAATTTATCGCACCATCGTGGGGCGACACACAACCATCGAAGAGCATAGCGTTTTGGGCGGAAATGGGGCAAATGGTGAAGGCCATGTAGCAGTCATTGGCGAGAACGTCACACTGCCTGCCGAATCTGTGGTAGCATCTGGGACCAGGGTTGCGCCGCTCAAGTACAGCCATAGCATCCTGGCCACAGGCAGGTTCATGGAACTGGGAATAGATGAAAGGAATATTTATTTCACAGAAAAGATTCATTGAAGCGCTAGTAGTAGCGCTCCCACACGTTATCTGTCTTTTGGATCTTATATTTTCGGCCGTTCTCAAGCAAATATCTGTCCAGGTCCTGCGCATCCTGGAAAAAGCGCCTATCTCGGAGGTTATTGTAGATGTCCTCTGTGGTGAAGCCCATCAGCTCACCTTTGCCGTAAACGATCCTCTCGATGGTATAGTAGATATCATCGAACTTCCTCAGGGGATAGGTCCACTCTGCGAACTGCATTCATGCAACCTCCTTATGAGGCATTAGGAGTTTTAAGCGAATAAGAACCTTTCGTTTTCACCATGAGTTCTTCATCAGGGGATGGTTCATAAACATGAAGGAAAATCAAATCGATTTGGTAGCATGAACCTATCTAAAATCGAGGATATAACATCCCTTCACAGGAAAATCTGCTCTTGCAAGCTGTGCGATCTATCTTCAGGTCGCACCAAGGCAGTGCCTGGAGAGGGGCCTTGTCCTGCAAAGATCATGCTGATAGGAGAGGCTCCAGGCAGAGAGGAGGACCTCACTGGGAGGCCATTCGTTGGCCGAGCCGGGAGGTTGCTGGATCGCGCTCTATTCGATGCGGGCTTGCGCAGATCAGAGGTGTTCATAACCAGCGTTGTGAAATGCCGCCCGCCAAAGAACAGAAAGCCCAAGCACAGCGAGATTGCGGCCTGCCATCCTTACTTGGAGGCTCAGATGAAGATGCTCAATCCAGAGGTTGTATGCTTGATGGGAAACGTGGCAGCTCAAGCAATCCTCGGGATGCAGGGAATTGCAGCTTTGCGTGGCAGGATCCTGCATGATCGCTGCCTTGTGACTTATCATCCTGCAGCAGTTCTGCGCAATAAGAATCTCATGGATGATTTTGTCTCTGACCTCAAGAAGGCCAGCGGGCCATACTAAAAGGTGTGTGTCTTGTTCTGCCTCACATATGATATCTGGAATGAGATCGTTGATGATGTGGTTGGTGCCTACGTAGATCTCTTCGAGGCCATGCACCGCGCTTCAGAGCAGCTTCAGCTCTCAAAGCCCCTGATAGACGATCTGAAGAGCAGGGGCATGAAGGAAATTGGAACCGGCCCCGAAAGTCTCCTTCTGAAGATAGATCTCTTAGAGGACAAGATAGGAGGTTTCAGGATATACCTTCTGGCTGCAGAGGATGTCGAGGTCTTCGAGGAGCTCAAGGCGGAGGTAGCGTCGGATCATGGCTTCTGTATTGAGGAGATAGAGGGCTTTGAGCTAGAACATGGCCTGGATATGGACGAGGAGATCTTCGAAGAGATGAAAGAGAGTTATGGGGTCGATGTCGAGATCGACGAGGACAAGCTCCTCTTCTCTCTGGTGGTATTCGACAGCCAAGATATTGATGACAGCCGGAAGATCGATGACGCATGGGAAGACAATGCCCAAGCAAATTAATCGAAGTCAGAGCACCGCCCTTCACGGAACTTGTAGATGAGATAATCCTCGAAGACGCGCTCCACGCCATCCATTGCCAGGAACTCGCCTCTGTCCACCTCAGCTGCTGAGGCATCGATAAGGCTCTGAAGGTCTCCGCACTTTTTGACTATGAACAGAAGGGCTTCGTTTAAGATCTCAGTGGATATATCCTCGCTGAGTATCTCACAGAGCCTCTCCACAAGCTGTGCATCGCTGGCATCCAGATGAGCCTTTGAGCCTATGAAGGCAGAATCAAGATCTCCTAGGTTGTGCTCGAAATAGCTGCGAATTCCGGCGTTTACCTCCTCTTTTGTGCCCACCAGGTAGAGGACCTTTCTCGCCTGCATGGTCGTGATATCGTTTATGCGAGCAGAGCATACGGTTATCTCCTTGGGATCGACCTTCAGATAATCAGCAAGGGCCCGCTTGCGCTGCTCTATATTTACCATTTAGAGGGTCTCCGGCTCTATCTCGTGCTTGAAGGATACGCGGACCTTTGCGCGGTACTCCACGATCCTGCCGTCGGCCAGCTTCGTGTCCAGATCAACGACCTCAGCGATGCGAAGGTTTGTCAGTCTGTCAGATGCCATGTCCACTGCTCCTTTGACTGCCTCCTCCCAGCCAATGGGAGATGAACCAACCAACTCGATGGTTTTGTATACGCTCCCACCCACTTCGCGTTGCATAATCATAATAACGATCTCATCCTAGATATCTTTTATCTCACCGTGGAAAGGCGAAGGACCCCGTGGCCGTCGGGGCCTGAGATGAAGCCACCAAGAAGATCCTGCAAGAGCAATCCTCAGCAAGAGGTGAGG
>JAUCQD010000140.1 GCA_030372945.1 Methanothrix sp.
ACCTTCCCGGAATAAAGAATAAGCAATCTGTGGGAACTTGGCATGAGTATGATTATGAGATGATAGGGGCGTTGGCCATGGTGGGAGATAAGGCTGTGCCAAATATCCTTGTACTGTGCTCGGTTAACGGCATGGATCCAGTCAGCGAGATCTCATCAGCCCTGGATGGCTTTCCAGATATCGCCGTGATCGGACTTGATGCTTACAAGATGGAAAATGTCACTCAGGATCTGGAGAAGCTCGGCGCAGCTCTTGACAAGGAGAGCGAGGTTCAAGAGAATATCCACTGGTACAATGAGAAGATTGCTCAAATAAAGAGCGCTGTGGCGGGAAAGCCAAAACCGAAGGTCTATATGGAGATGAGTGCGTCGAAAGGGACGGGAGACCTCAATATATATGGAACCACATCCAGCGCTAATATGCTGATTGATCTGGCCAATGGATACAACGTAAACCGGCAACCAAAGACATTTTCGAAGGTCTCTTGGGAATGGGCCATAACGAAAAATCCTGATATCCTATTGAAGCTCGGCTCTGTTGACACATTGGGGTGGGAGGCTGCTCCGAGCAAAGACACAGTCGTACTGGAAGGGATCAGAAACGAGATCTTGAATCGGCCGGGAGCAAGTTACATGAGTGCCGTTAAGAGCGATCAGATATACTTAGTCTGGAACTCGGTGCTTTATGGATTCGACAATGTAGTAGGTGCAGCCTACCTTGCAAAGATATTCCATCCCGACAGCGATTTAGACCCAGATGAAATTTTCCAAGAGTACATGTCACGGCTTGGAATCGATGCCCCTAAAGGTAGAATTTTGGTATATCCGCCAATTGGATAGTTCAAGATGTCAGGGATGACAGGCCACGTATTATTCGGTATCGATGAACTTGAATCGAATGGGCGCGATCGATATTCATGACCGCGGACGATGTGGCTTCATGTGAGGGGAAGGTGGCTAAGATCCTGAAAGTGAGGTTAAACGACAGGGCTGTTGGATTTTAAGCCTGTGTAAAACCATAAAGACTATACAATCACAAAACAATGAATGAGATCGAATAAAGAATTGGAGTAAGCTTCATGGATCTGAAAGAATTGACCGCTCCTTGTGGCCTGGACTGCTTTAATTGTACTTTCTATTTGGCCAACGATGATGAAGAGATCAGAAGGCAGGTGGCATTGAGGGTTCAGGAATTTGGCCTGCCACTATCATATGAGAAGATATATGAGAAGGTTGCATGCAAAGGGTGCCGAAAGAGAGGTGGTGTGCCGCCCTTTGGGACTGAGCCTTGCAAAGTGTTTAGGTGCATCAGTTCTAAGGGCATTGAATCGTGCGCTGACTGCTCTGACTTCCCTTGTGATAACCTACATCCCTATGCAGAACATGCATCTGTGCTTCCTCATAACATTAAGGTGTTCAACCTGGCATTGATACGGAAGATGGGAGTTGAGAGATGGGCAAAAGAGAGGGCGAAGAGCGTAAGGGAGACATATTTCGGCGCCAAGTGGAATATTTAACCGTCCCTCTTTAACCGTCCAGTCCCTCAGCACAGAAGTTGCAAAGTCTGCACTAACCGATGGCGAGCGCATCTGCTATGATCCACACGAAGCGCACTTCGCCAGATGATAGATCGTCATAAATTTATAAGCGGGGATCACATATCTACCGAAGGAATTTGATATGGAAACACTAGAAGCAATAAAGACTCGCAGGAGCATCCGGAAATTCAAGCAGCAGGCGGTCTCTGAAGAGCAGATTGCTGTTATGCTGGAGGCTGCCATGTTCGCGCCCTCTGCAGGCAATGAGCAGCCATGGCAGTTCATAGTAATTGACGACCCCAAAATTCTGGATCAGATTCCCAGGATAGTCTCTACTGCCTCGATGTGCAGGCAGGCTGCTGTGTGTTTTCTGGTTTGTGCAGATTCCAGCCTTAAGAAGTATCCTGATTTTTGGGTGCAGGACTGCTCGGCAGCTGTGCAGAACCTCTTGTTGGCAGCGCATGCAATTGGCCTTGGCGCCGTATGGGCAGGCGTCTATCCGATGAAGGATCGCGTGGAGGGATTGAGAAATCTGTTAAACCTGCCAGTGGAGATCACTCCATTTGCCTTGATCCCAGTGGGATACCCTGATCACGAGCCTGCACAACAAGAAAGGTACAAAAAGGATCGGGTGCACTACAATGGCTGGTAATATGAAAAAATCGCTGGGAGCAAAGACAATTCTCTACCCCGCCCCAGTCGTTCTGGTGGGAACCTATGATAATGCTGGCAGGCCGAACGCTATGACTGCAGCCTGGGCTGGCATATGCTGCTCCGTCCCGCCTTGCGTCGCAGTTTCGCTGCGCAAAGCCACCTACACTTACGGCAACATCATGGCGCGCAAGGCCTTCACAGTGAGCATACCCTCTGAAGATCATGTTAGGCAAGCCGACTATTTTGGCATGGCTTCCGGGAGAGACACAGATAAATTCTCCGCATCCGGGCTCACTGCGCTGAAAAGCGAGATAGTAGATGCGCCTTTTGTGAAGGAGTGCCCAGTAGTCCTCGAGTGCAGGCTGCTGCGCTATTTGGAGATCGGGCTGCATACCCAGTTCATTGGCGAGATCCTGGACGTGAAGGCGGATGAAGCTGTGCTGGGTGAGGATGGACTTCCAGATATCGAGAAGGTGAGGCCAATTTTATTCTCGCCGGAAGGGCGCAGATACCATGCAGTAGGAAAACATCTTGGAAAGGCATTCTTCATTGGAAAAGTGGTTTGATTCCAGATTTGTGCTGGGAGGCGGAGATATGAGCAAGGTAAATCTCGGGAGGAATGTTTCCATCTATCCCATGCCAGTTACTTTGGTGGGTGCGATGGTAGATGGCAAGCCGAACTTCATGGCTGTGGCCTGGATCTGCAGGGCAAATGCTGCACCGCCCATGCTGGCGGTGAGCCTGAACAAGCCGCGACACACAGCAAAGGGCATTCTGGAGAACGAGACTTTCAGCGTCAACTTCCCGGGCGCAAACATGGCTGAACAGGCGGACTACTGCGGCCTTGTCTCCGGAAAAGAATCGGACAAGTCGGGGCTCTTCGAGCTCTTCTTCGGGACCCTTAAAACAGCGCCGATGATCAAGAGCTGCCCGCTTTGCATAGAGTGCTCCCTAAAAGAGATCCATGAGCTGCCTACAAATGATCTTTACATCGGCGAGATAGTGAGTTCCTACGCGGAGGAGAGCTGTTTTTCCGAGGGCAAGCTGGACATAAGAAAGATGAATCCATTGCTCTTGAGCATGCCAGATAACAGATATTGGAAGGTTGGCGACTATGTTGGAGATGCCTGGAGCATGGGACGAAGCCTGAAAGAGATCAAGTGAGATCTTTAATATTTTTTATTGAGTTGATATAGGCCTCGACATCAAACCTTCTGCTTACTCCCTTGTAGCTCATGTAACGCACTTTTCCAAAGATCGATCGTTCCTTCCAGGCGCGATCATGAACGCCACCGATGCTCCAGGCAATCCCGACATAGCCGTTTGGATCTCTGCCGTCCAGTTCATATCGATCATTGAGATAGATGGCAATTTGCTGGGCCTCATCAGGCGATCTTGTCCACTCCAGGATCTTCTTTGCCCAGTACATCCTCATATAGCCGTGCATTTTTCCTTTGTAGACCATCTCATTCTGAGCTGCATTCCAGAGGTCGTCATGGGTGCGTGCCCTTTCCAGCTCTTCGGCAGTGTAGAGATATTCTCTTCTGTCCTTTGCATGCTTTTCGAGAGTCTCCCTGGCCCATTTAGGAAAGGCTTGAGATGAGTCGTAGTCGGGGTTGTAATAGCAGAAGTTGTCTGATAATTCCCGGCGCACGATCAGCTCTTCGAGGAATGCACTTGCATCTTTCATACTGGCAAAAGCCTGCAATGCAACTCGCTGGGCTGAAATCTGGCCGAAGTGCAGATATGGCGAGAGATGAGACTGGCCGTCTTGCGAGGGATCGTTCCTACTCGATTCATACCTTGATAGCTTATTTTCTATGAAATCCAGGGATTGCTTTGCAGCCGCAACCTCGCCCGACCGATTGAAGTTCGACTCTGGGACAGTATCTGCTTCAATTCCACACTCAGCTGACCTCCAGTCGTTCTGAACATCATCTTTCCATGGCACATGATGCCTCTTGAGAGGAGGAAACTCGTCCATAAACTCTGGCAGAAGACGATGTATCTTGGGACGGAAGCTGTAGGCAGCCCACTCGGCCTTTGGCGATGCGATCCAGCATGGCACTATGTTGTGGGCGTCGACCTCGTAAAAGGGAAGTTCGATCTTGCCTGCAACAACTTCTTTCCAAATCCGGCTTTGTCGCAAGGGGGAGAAATCGCAAACAAGAGAGCTTGCATGATTGTCGCCCAGGAAAGTGGGTATCTCTCTGCCTGGATCTCCCTGGAGAAGAAAGAATGCAATGTCAAGAGCCCGCAAATTCCTCTCCACCTCTTTTAGACCTTGAAGCATGAATCTGTACTGCCTGCTCGTGGCTCCTAGGAACCTGGGAACAAGGCAGAAAACCACAGCCAAGGGCGAATCGTTCTTTTCTGCCAGCTCTTTTGCATGCAGAAGTGCCCAGTTGTCGCGGGCACGTTGGTCGCGTCCCATCCAGTAGACCACAGGTCCTTTGGCCTTCTCTTTCCTGACCAAGGCTCGAATTCTCTTTGGATTTACAAACATTTTGCTACCACACCAATGCTTTCCTCATCTTGGACATGACAAAATATCAATTAGGGGCAGATTAATAAATAGAGGCTGTTCAAGAATAATGGATGAACATGTCCGAAGAAGTAAAGCCATCAGTGAAACAAACACCGCCGCAATTCATTCCCAAGTTCAGGGGCAAAAGAGTCATAATACGCCTGATCTCGGGAGGCCAGCCTGTTACCGGAATAATTGAGTCGTTCAATCCCTACGAGATCCTCCTCCAGACTGCAAAAGGTCAGCTTCTCGTCTTCAAGCACGCGATTGCTACCATCGAAGTTGTAGACGAGCCTCGCGGATACAAACCGGATCTTTGACTGATGAAAGGCTCTCTTTTTCCATTGAGTTCTGGGCAGGCCAGCTGAATGCGTGCTGCATCCTGCTGCCGTGAAATCGCTTGTTAGATATGATTTCGTGGCCTGCCCAGAGTCTTAATGGGAACGCAGATATCTCCTTCGCGAAGAGAGTATCTCTTAAATATCTTTCAGTGTTTCCACGCCGATCTTTTTTACATTTGGCTTCCAGATATTCTTTGGCATCCAGGCCGGAGCATTCTTTGGTTTTTTAACCTTCACACGTTCTCCTTTAAAGATATGCACCTTCTTCGTTCCATGTTCCCTAAGGCGAATCTCCGTATGACCCCTGTTGGCTGCCTTCAATGCGGCCTGTCTGGGAGATCTCCCTGTAAAGACGCTCATTTCCTTTCCATCGGCGCCCCTTAAGGCAAAATTCCTTTTTTCTCCTATCATTGTCCCTCCAGTGAGAATACAAGCCTGACATGATACAGTTATATAATATGAATTTTTCTGTTATTAGTATGATGAAATCGAAAAAGAACGCTGTGTACACGACTGGGGTTTAGTATGAATTTCATGGGGACATCTTCGCGCAGAATTTCATGAGCCAAAACCCGCCCAAGGAGTTGTGATATGTCTTAAGAGAGGCTATTTAGTGCGACCGATTGTGTTTTTAGTTTTTGTACTAGAAATAGAACCTGAGATTATATCTCATGTGA
>JAUCQD010000141.1 GCA_030372945.1 Methanothrix sp.
CAGGAAGACCATGGCTTCAAAAAACACCCATGAAGAAACCTTTTATATCTTGGCCCCAAGCAGTTTTTGGAGATTCGCCATAATGGAGTTCACCGCGCAGGAAAAATATGAGTTTAAACGTCTTCTGGACGAGCTGCGGAGCAAAACGGGCAGGGGCACTGAGCTCATCTCCCTCTATATCCCTCCGGACAAGCAGATCTCTGATGTTGTTGCGCAGCTACGCGAGGAATACGGACAGGCTGCCAACATCAAGTCCAGGGTTACCAGGCTCAGCGTTCAGAGCTCCCTTGAGTCCGCCATGGCCCGCCTAAAGCTGATCCCAAAGCCGCCTAAGAACGGGGTGGTCATCTTCATCGGAAGCGTTGATGTAGGCGCCAACAAGACAGAGATGTACAGCGTTGCCCTGGAGCCGCCTGACCCCATTGTAACCTATAGATACCACTGCGATTCCCAGTTCCTGCTTGAGCCTCTTGAAGAGATGTTGGCCGACAAGAAGACCTTCGGGCTCATCGTTCTGGATAGGCGCGAGGCGACCATCGGAGTGCTGAGGGGCAAGTACATCGAACCCCTGAAGCACCTCACGTCGAGTGTGCCGGGCAAGCAGAGGAAAGGCGGCCAGTCCAGCCACAGGTTCCAGCAGCTCCGGCTGATCGCAATTCATGACTTCTACAGCCGGATTGGAGAGTCTGCCAACGACGCATTTCTTGCGATCGATCCCAAGGACCTGCAGGGCATCCTGATCGGCGGGCCCTCGCCAACCAAAGAAGAGTTTGTGGATGGGGGCTTCCTGCACCACGAGCTGCAGCGAAAGGTCCTGGATGCTCTGGATGTCTCCTACACAGACGAGTCGGGACTGTACGAGCTTGTGGATGCGGCTCAAGATAGGCTGCAGGACCTGGAGCTGACGCAAGACAAGTTGGTCATGCGCAGGTTCATGAAGGAGCTGGTGAGCGACAAAGGACTGGCGGCTTACGGAGAGGGTGAGGTTCGCCATAACCTGGAGCTTGGAGCAGTAGAGGTTCTTCTTCTATCTGAGGATCTGCGAAAGACCCGTGCTAAGGTCGTCTGCACAAACAGAAGCTGCGACTTTGTCGACAGCCAGACCCGAACGAGTGCGTCGGCGCCAGTGGGAAGCTGCCAAAAATGCGGCAGCCCCCTCTCAGTCTCAGAAGAGGAGTATATTGTGTCAGATCTGTCGAGGCTTGCTGAGAAGTGCGGAGCCGATGTCAAGATCATCTCCTCAGAGTTTGAGGAGGGACAGCAGCTCTTCAAGGCATTTGGAGGCATCGCAGCCATCCTCAGATACAAGACAGGTCATATCTAGAGGCGATGAGAACGATCGAGGTCTCTGTGTACTCTTCTGTCAGGCCCACTGAGTGCGTGGAGAAGGTAGTCTCGGCGATCGAAAAGATATTTCCCGGGCTGATCATGGACATTCGCGACGACCGCATCCTGGCCTACGATGGCCCTGAATCCCTGAAGACCTTTCACGAGCTCTTGAGGAGGCAGCAGATTCTGGATACCGCCAGGTCCGTCATGCTTGGAAGCCTTGTGGGCGAGTCCATTCAGTTCCAACTAAACAAGCAGGCAGCCTTAATGGGAAAGGTGAGCTTTCCACCGGAAGAGGAGCCGCTTGGGTCAGTTCATGTAAAAATCACAGGCGGCAGGCGCGTGATCGAATGGCTGGCACCTCAAACCGAAAAGGGCGTGCCGATCAGAGAGATCGAGCTGGATGATCTGTTTGAGATCGAGGGTGATGAAGATGTTTAGCTTCTCCTCCAGCAGGCTCGTGGACCGGCCCTTCGACTGGGCATATCAGCTGGAAGACTTGGGCTACAGCGGCTGGGAGATCGTAAATGAGGGGCGTCAGAAGCTCACGCCTGAGAGCCTGGTTGAGGCCAAGAAGATCGTAGAGACCACTGATCTCACAATTACCATTCATCTGCCGTACTCCGACTTGAATTTGGCATCCGTGAACCAACCGATCTGGGAGGAGACAGTACGACAGATGAAGAGCTGCCTGGACATCTCCAGCGACTTCGCCCGGCTGGCCGTACTGCATCCAGGCCACTTCTCTCCCCTGGGAATGCAAATGCAGGATTCTGCCTGGTCCCAGGCGATACTGGGCATCCAGCAGGTCTGCGATAGAGCAGCAGATCTGGACATGAAAATTGCCATAGAGAACATGGTAAACATGCCTGCAGTCCTGGGCAGAAGGCCTGAAGAGATCTTGGGGATACTGGAGACCGTCGATCGGGAGAATGTGGGATTTATCTTCGATGTGGGGCACGCCAATACCAACGGAAATGTGTTGGACTTCTTGAAGCTAAAGGACAAGATCATTCACATCCACATGCACGACAATCATGGCGAGAGGGATGAGCACCTGCCTGTTGGAAATGGCACTGTGCCATGGAAAAAGGTCGTATTTGAACTGAGAGATTACAAGGGCCGCATTGTGACCGAGTCCCGCTCTCTGGAAGAAGGACGGAGATCTGTGAATCGTCTCAAAAAATTGATGAACATTGGATAGCAAAAGGACGAAACAAATGCTGACATTCGACAATCTCGCCGAGGGCATGCTGGCCAGCTTTGAGTCCAAAGATCGTGCCCGAGAAGAGGCGTTTCGCCTCTCCAGGGATGTGATCCGCGTCTGCTCCACCTCCATCAGGTCTGTGCATCGCGGAGATCTTGAGGTGGCCGAAAAGCTCATGGACGAGGCGGCATCGGGCCTTGAGAAGATCAGAGAGCTCCTATCCGACCATCAGGATGTGCGATATGCGGGATTTGTGGACGGGGCAGAGCAGGAGTATGCGGAGGCAAGGTCCTTCCACTCCATCACCACCAGGCATGAGATCCTGGCGCCCGATGAGATTGGCGTGGAGCTGGTGAACTACTTGGTGGGGCTGGGCGATACAACCGGCGAGCTGCGACGTCATATACTTGATCTGATACGCAATGACAGAGCAGCAGAGGGAGAATATTTCCTGGGAGTGATCGAGGAGATTTATTATCTGCTGATGCTCTTCGATTATCCTGATGCCATCACGAGGGGCCTGCGTCGCAAGAGCGACCTGGCGAGGTCTATGCTGGAGAAGACACGCGGCGACCTTACCAACGCTCTTGAGCTTGCCAAGGTAAAAGCCTCGCTGCATGGCTTTTGCGGCAAGCCGCAAGATTGAATTGCAGATTGAAAAGCCTTGAGGTTATGTTGAATGAGATTCGATCCAATCCAGATCAGAGAGGCTGCCAAAAAGGATTTTGACAAAGCCTGGCAGCAGGGGAGAGAGTATCTGGGCAAACCTTCCTTGAACAAGAAATATCCAAGAAACACTTACTCTTTCGGAGAACCTCATCCGATCTTTGATACCATCCAGAGGCTTCGAGAGGCATATTTGCGCCTTGGCTTCTCAGAGGCAATGAACCCTGTGATGGTCGAAGCCCAGGACGTTTTTCGGCAGTTTGGCTCAGAGGCCCTGGCTGTGCTTGATAGATGCTTTTACCTGGCCGGCCTTCCAAGGCCAGACATCGGCATCTCTGATGAGAGGATTGCCCAAATAAACGCCCTCGTGGGCCGCACCCTTTCCACCGAAGAGGTCGAGGCAGTCCGCCAAATTCTGCACGGCTACAAGAAGGGCAAGGTGGAGGGCGATGACCTGGTGCAGGAGATTGCCAAAGCTGTCAGCGTCGATGACGCTCTGATCTCGACAGTTCTGGAGAAGGTCTTTCCCGAGTTTCGCGCTCTTGTGGCAGAAGCCACAACGCGCACATTGCGCAGCCACATGACGTCCGGCTGGTTTTTGTCGCTTTCCCATCTTTACGATCGCGAAAAGCTCCCAGTCAAGCTATTTTCTGTCGATCGCTGTTTCCGCCGCGAGCAGGCTGAGGACGCTGCACGGCTGATGAGCTATTTTTCGGCAAGCTGCGTGATAATGGATGAGGATCTGTCCGTTGAAGATGGCAAAGCAATTGCAGACGGACTGCTCAGCCAGTTCGGTTTCCAGAAGTTCCAGTTTCGGCCAGACGACAAAAGGAGCAAGTACTACACACCAGGCACGCAGATCGAGGTATACGCCTATCATCCAGCGCTTGTGGGTTCGGCCACTAAATACAGCAGCGGCTGGGTTGAGGTGGCGACCTTCGGAATCTATTCGCCCACAGCTCTCTCCCAGTATGACATCCCCTACCCTGTCATGAACCTGGGCCTGGGAGTGGAACGCATTGCAATGATCCTGCACAACTCAAAAGACGTACGCGCCCTGTCCTACCCTCAGTTCCAGACCGACTGGGAGCTGACAGCTCGCGAGATGGCACAGATGATCAGCGTGCAGAAGGCACCCACGACCGCAGCCGGATTGTCCATAGCCGAGTCGGTTGTTAAGACATGTATTGAGCACGGCGACACGCCTTCGCCATGCGATTTCACTGCCTGGGAGGGCGAGCTGTTCGGGCGCAGGGTATTGGTATCCGTTGTAGAGCCAGAGGAGAACACCAAGCTTTGCGGACCGGCCTTCCAAAATGAGATCGTGGTATACAAGCAGAACGTAATGGGAATCCCGCGCACTGCCCGCTGGGAGGAGGCCTTCTTGGACGGCGTTACCACTGGCATCAGGTACATCGACGCCTTTGCAGAGCTTGCAGCTTACGAGGCTGAGGTGGCGACATTGGCTGGAAAGGACTCGGAGACCAGAAGCAGGATTGTGCGCAGCCCAAGCGACGTAAACATCCAGATAGATCCGGCTCTAGAGAGGTATATCACCAGCCACAAGCACAAGATAGACCTGCGTGGGCCATTGTTCACCACTGTGAAGAGCCAGATAGTCGGCTGAGAGACCATGAAAGACGCATCAACCAATTCAAATGCCAAAAGGCTGGCTGGCGAGGCTGCGGCAGAGCTTGTGAAAAGCGGAATGGTAGTGGGCCTTGGGACCGGCTCCACAGTGGCCTGGACGATCAAGAGGCTTGGTGAGAGGGCTCGGGAGGAGGGACTGGTGTTCCTTGGTGTTCCAACATCTTTTCAGGCTGAGCATCTTGCAATCGCCTCGGGAATAAAGCTCACGTCGCTCAATCAGCACCCATTTTTGGATCTGGCCATCGACGGGGCAGATCAGGTGGATGAAGACCTGTTCGCCATCAAGGGTGGCGGGGCGGCACATACCAAGGAGAAAGTGGTCTCCTGCTCTGCCAAGCGGTTTGTGATAGTGGCAGATGAGAGCAAGTTTGTGAAAAGGCTGTCTCGTCCAGTTCCAGTGGAGGTGCTGGCATTTGCGATCAGGCTCGTCGAGCGGAGGCTGCAAAGCCTTGGCGGATCCCCAGTGCTTCGACAGGCAATGAGGAAGGACGGGCCTGTGATCACGGACAACGGGAACCTCGTGATGGACGTGGACTTCGGAACGATCCGGGATCCCAGGGCATTGGCCTCGAAGATCAGCCCAATTCCTGGAGTCGTGGAGCACGGAATATTCGACAACGTAGATGAGCTGTATCTGGCTCGAGGGGACGGCGTGGAGAAGATCAGGCGAAGTAGATGAGAGAATGGCAGCCATATCCTCAGCTCAACTCAAAAAATGGCAAACCCTTATTATCCAGGCCGAAGAGAATGATGTGGGTGATATTTCAATGTCAGAAAGCTACAGGCCAGTAATTTTATTGCTTGCACTCTTTGTTTTATTGATCCCGGCTCTGGCTGAGAGCCCGGATAACTATACTG
>JAUCQD010000142.1 GCA_030372945.1 Methanothrix sp.
GCATTTTGATAGAGCATTATCCCAACCGGGTGATACTTTGAGAGAGAGAAGAGCTTATTTGCAGAAGTAAATATCTTAGGGCTTGAATTGCCTGACAGGGTAACAGCGCTATCAGATGCCAGTGCAATAGCTTCTTTATTAAGAATTGCAATTTCAGCAGTCATATCTTATTCGGTGCCCCTTTATGTCGAATGAAACAAATGATACTGTCATCGAATTTATAGCTATCTCAGTCATAAAGAATCTTCTTAGATCGAGGTCTAAGCAGATGATATTTGGTTTTACCCAAATATGCAAAATCCTTTTCTGCTAGACCCATATTAATCTTGGAGGTCATTTCCTACGCCCGCCTACAAAAAGAAGCTCTATCGAGGTCGCCCTGCCGCTGGAGGCGATCAACGCCGCCTCGGCCCGTGAGAAGTCCATCCGCCGTTGTCCACCCCTCCACGCTGCACCTGTGGTGGGCGCGCCGGCCCTTGGCCACCTGCCGGGCGGTGCTCTCTGTTTTCATCGTCGTCAGCACAAATCCCACTTCGATCGGCATGACTAAAATCTCAAAAATTCTTCTCAGCAATATTTAAATCGCATGCAACACGAATTCAATAGGGTACAAGAGCATGATTGAGGTAGAAGAGTCGGCAATAGCTGCCATTCGAAGTGATTTCCAGGCCTTAAGAGAGAAGGTGGACCGAATGGAGAGCATGATGGAGTCGATGATTGAAATCTACACAGATACATTTTGCACAGCAAAAGAAGAATGTTTAAAGGAGCTGGAGAGAATTGAGTCAGAGGAGGAGTTCATAGAGTTCTCTGATTACGAGGATTTAAGAAAGTCAATTGAGGAAAGCTGAAAGGATGACACAATGCCGGCCAGCGATAAGCAAAAAGCTCAAAGCTAAAATGGAGAAAATATCGAGAAGTCCTTTGTTCTGATCTTTTCAGTTGAAGAGAATAGCAACATCGTCAAGTTTATCGATCTCGATCACCATGATGAGATCTACAGAAGAAAGTAGCACCCCGATGGGCGGGCCGTTTTGCTTCAGATTAATGCAAAATCCTTTTCTGCTAGACCCATATTACTCTTGGAGGTCCTCCCCACGCCCGCCTACAAAAAGAAGCTCTATCGAGGTCCCCTGCCGCTGGCCGCCATAAACGCCGCCTCGGCCTGTGAGAAGTCCAGCCGCCATGAGGAGTTCCCGATAGAAGAGGCCAAAGGAGTGGAGCAGCAGCGCTTTTTCGGGATGATCGAGCGTCTGGTGTAGCGGGAGAGCACTAATGATGAGGCGGGTTTAAACCAGGCCCGGGCAGAGATCCTGAAGGCCTTTGACAAGAACAGTAGGGTCGTGACAAAGAGACTCGCCAGGTTTAAATATCAACCTATGTGCATATTATCTTGAGTAGTGTTGTAAGTCCTTCCCGAAAAGGATGAGGCCGCCCTGAGGCGGATGGGACGAAGTAGGGAAGGGTTCACTACACAATTCTTATCCTTTCCTTCAAAGAAATCCATCACTATCGAGATCCTTGATTCTATCTTCTTATAATAAGAAGCATCGTTGGTAGAATACCTATGGCCGATCGCACCAGCCACAAAATCGACTGCCTGGATACATCGGTCCTGCCTGGAATCGATGTGCTCTATCTCAGGTGGATTTATGCTCAGCTCCTCCGAATGGTTGCCTATGCATGCCTTCCAGCTTAGATAGTTATCGAAGTTATCTCTTTCCAACCCATAAAGAGACCTATCCACGAATACTTTAATCGATCTCTCTAAATTGTAGGCGGTGATGATCTTGGCAATCAATGATCCGCTTATATAATTATACAAAATGGACTGTTTGTTTCTTAATTGGTCGTATACCTGGTCCTTTCGCAAAACAGCATAAGCGACGTCAGTGTCCGTCCTGGCTGTGCAATCAAGGATTCGCGTGCGGATTGTCTGGCTGGAGTTGTGGAATTTTAGCTCAGGGATAGTCTTATATTTTTTGGGCAATTTTTGCTGCCTGACCCTCTTGATGCACCCTCTGACATGTTCAGGATCTCTTGTGATAATGGCAGCCAGGATAAAATACTTGGATGCCCGCGGCCCAAAACCTAAATCTCCTGACTCGTCCAGGTATATCATCTGATCTTTATGCCCTTGATTCAGATCTCAATAAAAGCTTTGGTACCTCAGATCCTCAGCTGCGGTATTCAGGCCAGGCAGGCCTCCTTCAGCCGAGCATACCGCCAATCATTTAGATTTGGACTGGTGATTTGATGTGCCGGAGGGATCGATACGTCGTACCGCAAGAAGCTCATCGAGGTCGCCCTGCCGCTGGAGGCGATCAACGCCGCCTCGGCCAGGGAGAAGTCCATCCGCCACGGCCATCCATCCACACTGCACCTGTGGTGGTCGAGAAAGCCGCTGGCCACCTGCCGGGCGGTGCTCTTCGCCTCTATCGTCGATGACCCCTCCAGCCGCCCTGAGGAGTTTCCGACAGAGGAGGCCCAAGGAGTGGAGCGCCAGCGCCTCTTCGGCATCATCGAGCGGCTGGTGAAGTGGGAGAACACGAATAACGAGGCAGTTTTGAACGAGGCTCGGGCCGAGATCCTGAAGGCCACAGATGGCCACCCGCCGCCGGTGCTTGATCCCTTCTGCGGCGGCGGCTCGATTCCGCTGGAGGCCCAGCGCCTGGGCCTGGTGGCTCATGCAAGCGACCTGAATCCAGTGGCCGTTTTGATCACCAAGGCCCTGATCGAGATCCCTCCGAAGTTCGCAGGAATGCCGCCGGTGAACCCTGAGGCCAGGAAGAGGTCGCAGATGACGCTAAAAGGCGCGAAGGAGTGGAAAGGGGCCGAGGTGCTGGCGGAGGATGTGCGCTACTACGGGAAGTGGATGCGGGATGAGGCAGAGAGGAGGATCGGGTATCTGTATCCTAAAGCGAAGCTTCCAGATGGAAGCGAGGCTGCAGTAATTGCATGGCTTTGGGCCAAAACTGTGAAGTGTCCTAATCCTGCGTGTGGTGCGATGATGCCTTTGGCATCCAAGTTTTGGCTCACTACAAAGAAGGGGAAAGAGGCATGGATTGAACCTTCTATAGATACTGGCAATAATAATCGGGTTATTAAATTTGAAGTTAAAAGGGCCGGGCAGCCTCCAGAGGGCACAGTAAATCGTCGTGGAGCACACTGCATCGCATGCGGAATGCCAGTAGGATTCGATTACATCCGCTTTGAGGGAAAGGCGAAAAGGATAGGAGCGCAACTGATGGCTATAGTGGCAGATGGAAAAAAAGGGCGCGAATATTTGCGGCCAACAGAAGGCCATGTTGAGGCCGCGATGTCGGCTGAAGCACAAAATATTCCCGATACAGATCTGCCAAGTCAGGCCTTGGGTTTTCGTGTCCAGAATTATGGAATTACAAAGCATCGAGATCTCTTTACATCTCGCCAGCTCGTCGCCCTCACGACGTTCAGCGACCTCGTTTCCGAGGCGCGGGAGCGCGCGCTTGCCGATGCGCTGGCCGCAGGCCTGCCAGAGGGAGAGGGCATCGCCGACGGTGGCCGGGGCGCGCGAGCGTATTCGGATGCAGTGGCAACGTATCTGGCTTTCGTAATTGATAAAAACGCTGATTATTGGTCAACTATTTGTAGTTGGCACTCAGGCCGAGATATTATTAGTCACACCTTCGCCCGCCAGGCCATCCCCCTGGTCTGGGATTATGCCGAAGCCAATCCCTTCAGCAATTCGAGCGGAAACTTTCTCGGTGCTGTGGACTGGGTGGCGGACGTCCTCAGGGCACTCTCTCCACGGGCCGAGGGTTACGCCAAGCAGTACGATTCGACCACCTTCATCCCCCCTGCCATCTCTCCTATCGTCTCAACAGATCCACCCTACTACGACAACATCGGCTACGCCGACCTCTCCGACTTCTTCTACGTCTGGCTGAGGAGGTCCCTGGCAC
>JAUCQD010000143.1 GCA_030372945.1 Methanothrix sp.
GTACCTAAAAAATTGGAGAGGATGGACGAAAAAATGGGATTGGAGTTATTCCCTAAAAACCGGAGTTAAGGTTACTAAGAACTACGCAACCATTGACAACACAACTGCTGGAGCATCCCTTATCGGCACACTGCCGAAAATTGCGGCATTGGACACAAACGCCTCGAACAGGACAGCACTCAACGTGAGCACTGTGGACAAAGAACCACTTGTCACCGCACAGATCAGCGAAATGGCCAAGAGTGCTCCAAAAGTTGCTGCTGCAGCATCATCAGCTCAGGTCGCCTACGAATCGAGAGGAGCATTTAAGCTAGGAAGCAGCGTAGGTGGCTGGGACCCATTCAATCCCAGGCACATCAAGGTTGAGAGCCAGAAGATAGGGATGCCTACCAAGCCAATGCGAGACACTGAAAAAATGTTCTTTGTATGCGATATAGTTTAAATTGCTCGATGGCGAAATCTCACAAATTTTAAATACGATCCTCGGCACATATCATTTGATGAGCCTTCTTCAAGCCCAGACTGGCGTTGATGCGCTGATCAACAATTTCTGGATCCTGTTATTCCTATTGCTATTCCTCGTTCCCATGGCCCAGAGAAACTACCTGCAGATGGAGAGGAGACGCGTACTTACGAGGCTTGGCAAGAAAAGAAGCACTCAGGTCATAACGCTCATCCACCGCCAGGAGGTCATCAGCTTCCTTGGCATCCCCCTGGCACGCTACATCGACATCGATGACAGCGAGCAGGTCCTGAGGGCCATTCGCGGAGCGCAGAAGGATGTGCCCATCGACATCATAATGCATACGCCCGGCGGCCTGGCACTGGCTGCAACGCAGATCGCCATGGCCCTGAAGGCTCATCCCACCAAGAAGACTGTGATCGTTCCTCACTATGCAATGAGCGGCGGGACGCTGATCGCCTTTGCAGCTGACCAGATAATAATGGACCAGCACGCTGCCCTGGGGCCTGTCGACCCCCAACTGGGAGACCAGCAGGGCGTCTATCCTGCCACATCGCTCCTCAGGGTGGCCGAGAAGAAGAAGCTGGACGAGATGGACGACAAGACGCTCATCTACGTCGAAGAGGCAAAGAAGGCATTGGACCAGATGAAAGTCCTGCTGAAGAAGATCCTTGCAGGCAAATGCGGGGACGAAAAGATGGACACCATCATCGAGGAGTTCGTCTCAGGAAAATACACTCACGACCACCCATTCATGGCTGAAGATTGCCAGGCGCTTTTGGGCGAATGTGTCCAGACCAATGTGCCCGAAGAGGTCTATGAGCTGATGAAGCTCTACCGAATGGAAGTGGGCAGGAGCAGGCCAGGCGTGGAGTACGTTCCTCTGGCGAGGCGCTAGATCTGCCTTCTTTTTTTCAAAAAATGATTCATCTGGCACTGATGTGAACCTCACATCAAAATAAAGCTTAATTAAAGCTACCTCGTTGTATTGCTAAAATGAGGAGCACACGGATCGTCAAGATCGACTCTGAAGGGAGAGTGATGCTGCCTGCTGCCATCCAAGAAAAGGTCTGTATGAATGGCGATGATGAGCTGGCGATAGAATGCAGCCAAGACGGCACTTTGACCCTCAAAAAAGTGGATGTTAAGATGAGATTTGAGAGATGGTTGAGCGAGTAGAAGATCGATCTTCAAGATTTTTCCAGGTTTGCGTCTTCAAATTTCTCGCAATCTGCTAACTCCTGCAGCAGATTTATCACTTCATGAGAATTAGTCAAATTGTATTTTGCCAGTGATTGGGCAGCCCCGACTTTGATCGAGTAAGCCGTCTCGGGAAGAACCTTAAATAGGTCCTCATCAGTGCAGTCGTCCCCTATTCCCAGGATAAAATCATACTCGCTCTCCGAGATCCAGTATGACCCTGCATCTCCTTTGGTCATGCCTGGATTTCTCACCTCTATTACCTTATTTCCCCTCAACACCTGTATGCTGTTATTGGCAGTAAAATTTACAAGATCATCCAAGAGCTCTTTTGCCACAATAGATGCCATCTCGTGATCAGCCATTCGAAAATGCCAGGCCAATGAGAACTCCTTGTCTTCCACGAAGGAGCCTGGAAGCCTGTCCGAATACATTTGCAGAATTGGCAGAATTTTGGGCTTCCAATCATTGGTCAGCTGCTTTAGCATCCTCCAGTCTTCGTTCTTCTTCCTGATCCATACCCCATGCTCAGCAACGAGCCCGATGTTTAGGGATCCAAACCAGCCCTGAAGAGTGGTCTTGTCCCTACCGCTCACCAAAACGACGTCGTTTTTGAAATTTTCCGATATCATCTTCAGGATCTGCTGAAGCTCTTTTGTTGGCTTTGCCAATTGAGGAGCTTCAGCAAATCTAACGAGCGTTCCATCATAATCCAGAAGAAGAAGCCTTCGCTTTGCCTTGATGAAGTCTTCTATGAGACGCGATCTTGCAGAAGGAACCAGTTGCTTGTAGTCCAGGCTCCTCTCTTCATCTTTGATGGCCAGCAATGACTGGACGAAGCTGTCAGCCCAGCGAACAACATCTTGGCGCCTGAGCCGCGACTGCATAATCCTGTTGCACCTGATCTGTTCTTCTTCGGGCATCTCCAAGGCATCTTTCAGGGCTATTGCAATCTCCTCTAGATCGTTGGGATTGATGATGATGGCCTCCCTGACCTCCTTGGAGGCACCTGCCATCTCGCTGAGTATCAAGACCCCCTTTCCATCAGTCTTTGTAGCAATATATTCCTTCGCAATGAGGTTCATTCCGTCTCTTAGGGGAGTGACAACTGCCACATCGCTCATGTTATATAATGCAATTAGTTTGTTAAATGGTAAAAATTTATAATTGTATAAAATCGGCGTCCAATCTATGCTGCCGAACTTGCCGTTGATGCGACCGACAGCCTCGTCAATCTGTCTCTTCATCTGCTGGTATTGCTCCACCTTTGTGCGGGATGGCACTACGATCAATACGAGGGTCACATTTCCATGCCATTGTGGATTCCTCTCCAAGAAGAGCTCGTAGCCTTGCAGCCTGTTTACGATGCCCTTTGTGTAATCCAGGCGATCTATTGAGAGAATTATCCTGCAGCCAGAGAACACTTTAACAAGCTCATTCTTCTCCTTTCGAACTGCAGGGCTAGTTGCAGCATCGTTGAATCTTTTGAAGTCTATGCCCATGGGGAATGTATCTGCCCTGACCAGATGGTCGCTTAGGGCAATCTGGCCCATATTATGCTCATGACCAAGGATTCGGAGAACGCATCTGAGGAAGTATTGGGTGTAGTCATGAGTATGAAAGCCGATCAGATCGGATCCCAAAAGACCTTCTAGGATCTCCTTTCGCCAATTACTGGGAAGCTGTCGAAATACCTCGAAGGATGGAAATGGAATATGCAAGAAGAACCCTATGGGCACTCCTGGCACCTGCTCTCTTATGAGCCTGGGAAGCAACATAAGATGATAGTCATGAATCCATACGATGTCATCGGGCCGCAGAATTTCCATAACCGATTCGCAAAAAATTTCGTTTACTTTTTTAT
>JAUCQD010000144.1 GCA_030372945.1 Methanothrix sp.
CAGCGGTACAACGTCGTGACCATCTTTTGCGACAGCAACAAGAAATACCTGAGTACGGACCTCATGAAGGAGGAGCCTGTCAAGGAGGGGTACCTCAGTCCGGAGGTGGAGTTGCTGGATTATGAGGCGATACACAGGCTGGCCTGAGGATGTGTAATGGGTAACAGTAAGACAGTGAGAGAGTGAGAGAGTGAGAGCGAGAGAGAGAGAGTGAGAGAGTGAGAGCGTGAGAGAGTGAGACTGCGTGCAAGGTTTTAGTCATCGTCATCGAAATTCCAGACCCCCTAAAGGGATAGTTCAATTAAGTGTGTCATTTATCATCGGCGCTTAAACTCATGCCTCGGCATATTTGAGGTATTGGGCTCCAAAGCAATCAATCAGGTCCTGTTGGATGTTCGTCCAGCCATAGGCTTTCCGCTTCCAACTGGATTCGTTGTACTGGAGGGCCAGGAACAGCTGCTTGATCAGAGATTGGTCGTTGGGCCAAGTCCCCTTGGTCTTGGTCACCTTCCGAAGGACACGATGCACAGCTTCGACGGGATTCGTCGTGTAGATGAGCCGTCGGATGGCTTGCTTATAGTCCATGAAGACCATCAGATCGTCAAAGTCGCGTTCCCATTCCTCCGCTATGGACTTGTATTTGTCCGACCATTTCCGGGCAAATAACTCCAGGTTCTGCTGAGCCAGTTCTCTGTTGGCCGCAGTATAGATCTTCCGCAGATCCGCGCATACGGCTTTCAGATCCTTATAGGATACAAATCGCGTACTGCGGCGTACCATATGGACAATACACCGCTGGACCAGGGCCATGGGGAAGACCTCGAGTATCGCCTCCTTGAAGCCTTTGAGGCCATCCACACAGCAAAAGAAGATGGTCTCTACACCTCGCCGACGCAGATCCTCCAGGATCAGACCCCATTGGCGGGCACCTTCGCTCTCCGCGATATAGAGTCCCAAAACATCCCGATCCCCATGCGCATTGACCCCATAGATGGTGTATACGGCGCGTTGAACGGACTGCCTTTCTTCCCGGGTGCGATAGTGGATGGCATCCAGATAGATGATCGTATAACAAGCATCCAGGGGCCGCTGCTGCCATTCTGTGACTTGGTCATAGACCTTGTTCGTGATTGACGAGATCATGCCCTCGCTCAACTCCAGACCGTAGATCTCATGCACCTGCTTGCGGATATCGGACACCGAGTTCCCGCGCGCATAAAGACTGATAATCGCATTGTCCAGACCGGTATTCAGCTCCCGGCTGCGCTTTGGCACCAGGATGGGCTCGTGCGCACCCAGCCGATCCCGCGGCGTCTTGATCTCGATTGGCCCTTCGGCACTTCGTAAGGTCTTGTGAATATGTCCGTTACGTCGGTTCGACAGGCCATCGTCACGGTCTGCCTGATCCTGCATAAAGCCATCCATCTCCGCTTCAAGCATCGTATTCACCATGGCTTGCAGCATCTCGCTGAATACGCTGCCCTTTCCCAGCAAGGGCTCCCGGGAGTATAAGTGCTTTACCACCCGCTCCCGGATCTCAGGGTCGGGCACCAAATCTTCCAAGCGTGTGCGTTTCTTCTTCATTGTCAAAGGTTATCAAGTATTTTCAACCTTGACACACTTTATTGAACAGTCTCTTAGATCATGGACTCCGAATAACTTACCGTCAAATGCCAAACGCTTAACCATTTTAACCCTTAAACATTTAAACATTTAACCTCTTTTCAATCCCTCATTATGCTATTCCGCACTACATTCTCCATAGCCCTCGTATTGCTCTTCGGAAGCATGCTGTCCGCCCAATCCGCTAACATGACGTATGATTCCACGCTGGCTCGCCAGCTCGGCGCCGACGACATCGGGATGCGGAAATACGTCATGGCGTTCCTGAAGAAGGGCCCCAACCGCGACCAGGACCCGGCCACGGCCCAGGCGATCCAACGCGGGCACATGGACAACATCACCCG
>JAUCQD010000145.1 GCA_030372945.1 Methanothrix sp.
GAGTCGCCAATACCCACTCTCGCACCCGGCAAAGAATCTCAGCTTTACTACAAGCTGGACGTCTCAAAGGACGCAGTTCCCGGCAAGAAGTATCAGATCAAGATGCTCTTAGAGTTCTCAGATAGCCGCAGGGATGACCTGACGGATACTGAATATGCTTACATTTCCATCGAACCGCAAAGCTCAAGCGATCTTTGGCTCGCCGCGCTCCTGGCGACAATAGTAGCTGGCGGCCTGATTGTGTTTTTGAAAAAAAGGAGCAAGAGCTGATAGACAGATGGCATCAGAAGAAATGGGGCCAGCCATATCTGCCCGAGGCGTGGTCAAGAGCTTTGGGCAGTTGCGGGTGCTCGACGAGCTCACGCTGAACATCCCGCGCGGCGTGACCTACTGCCTGCTCGGCCCAAACGGCTCGGGAAAGACCACCTTGATTCGCGCAATCGTCGGGCTGCTCAAGCTAGATGCTGGAGACTTGAAGGTCCTGGGCACGCCAGTCTCTCGCGTACAGGAGATCTACTCCAAGATTGGCTACATGACCCAGCATAAAGCTCTTTATCCTGATCTGACACTGCAAGAGAACCTCGAGTTCTTTGCGGGCCTTTATGGCATAGGCAAACAGGAGAGAGAGCAGAGGATCGTAGAGCTTTTGAAGATGGTGAATCTCCAGGATCTTCGCAGGCGGCTGGCTGGGGCCTTGAGCGGAGGAATGTACCAGAGGCTCTCACTGGCCTGCACCCTAATTCATGAGCCTGAGCTTCTATTGCTCGACGAGCCCACAGTTGGGGTGGACCCCAGGCTGCGCCAGACCTTTTGGGAGTACTTCGAGCGCCTTGCATCCGATGGCAAGACGGTGCTCATAACCACCCATCTCATGGACGAGGCTGAGAAGTGCAGGATCGTGGGCTACATGAAAGCCGGCAAAATGACGGCAGTTGGCAGCCCAGATGATATCAAGCGGCAGGCGGGATTGAAGCCACATCTTGAGCTATGGCTGAAGGACCTTGAGGGTGACTGTGCCAGGCTGAGGTCCGAAGGGTACGAGATCGAGATCCTGGATGGCGTGGCATCGCTTCGCCTTGAGAGCCACGAGCAGATAAAGAGCGTGCTGGAGATTGTATCGCCCCTTGACATGAGGCTGAAGGAGCCTATGCTCGAAGAGGCTTTCCTGCAGCTTTCTGAGGCAGCATGATCCAAGTGAGTCTGAGTCGCATCGGCGTGGTTGCATTGCGCGTTGTTCGCCAGCTAAAGAGAGATAGGCGGACGATAGGCCTTATCGCCTTTGCACCAATCGTTCTCATGGTACTCTTCGGCTATGCCCTCTCAGGCGAGATGAGCGGCGTTGCCCTGGGATTGGTTGACGAGGGCGGGCACCCAGCCTTGAGATCGCACCTGGAGGGGATCGAAGACTTCGGGATCCTTCGTCTTGGCTCCGAGTCAGATGCAGAACTGCTCATATCCCAGGGGCGGCTCAACGGAGCTGTGGTGTTGCAGCCAGAAGAGGTGAGAGTTCTCCTTGATGCTAGCAGCCTGCAAATATCACAGGCTATCTTGGCAGCAGCACAAAGCGGAGCACAGGAAGAGGCAGCAAGCCTGCAGAAACCTGGGGTCGTGATCACGCGCTATCTCTTCGGCTATGACCTGGAGATGATGGACACAGTAGGACCTGCCATCCTGGGGCTGGTCGTCTTCTTCTTCACCTTCATCAATGCAGCCATATCCTTCATCCGCGAGCGCTCTCAAGGGACGCTGGAGAAGTTCATGGTCTCGCCTTTGAGCCGCGTTGAGATCGTCCTGGGCTACGTGCTTGGCTTCTCGCTCTTCACCCTTCTGCAGTCGACCACCACATTGCTGGTGGTGACATTCGGCTTCAAAGTCCCCATGCGCGGCAACCCTCTGACTGCTTTGGCGGTCGTCCTGCTGCTGGGCGCAGGGGCCCTGGTTCTGGGCTCATTTTTATCCAACTTTGCACGCAGCGAGTTTCAGGTGGTGCAATTCATTCCACTCATCATCACGCCGCAGATAGTGCTGTGCGGAGTTTGGTGGCCGATGCAGTCCATTCCTGAGTTCATAAGGCCGATCTCCTACATGCTCCCCCTGACCTATGCAGGCGATGCCCTGCGGGAGGTGATGCTGAAGGGCTCCTCCCTCACTGAGATCCTCTTTCCCGACCTGCTGGCCCTGACAGTGTTCTTTTTGGTCTTCTTTGCAGCGGCAACGCTCATGCTGAAAAGGCAGATGTACTAAGTCAGCTTGCTCTTCACCTTAGCGTAAAATCCGTCCTGGCCTATCTTCACAAACCTGGCTGGCGTCCTGGCCTTGCTTATGACAAGGGTGTCGTTCACAGAGATCGTGGTCGTGCTCTGGCCGTCCACAACCACCAGCGCCTCCTTCTCAGGCAGCTTGAGTCTGACCTCTATGATGCTCCTGCCCGGAATCACCCAGGGTCTGCTGGAGAGCTTGAATGGGGCCATGGGCACAAGAACTATAGCGTCTACCCGCGGGTCGACGATAGGGCCTCCGGCCGACATGGCATAGGCTGTGGAGCCTGTGGACGTGGCGATTATGACTCCGTCAGCCCGAAAGTCCTCCATGAGCGCGCCATCCACAATGATCTCGAACTCGATCATCTTCGCAGGGCTGGCAGTCATGAGAGCAACTTCATTTGTGGCAGGAGGAAGGCATATTCCATTTAAAAGCACCTTCAGTCGCGAGCGCTCATCGACCTCGAAGCCCGAGAGGAGGCTTTCCAATGTCCAGATGGCATCTTTTGGTTCGACATCCACCAGGAACCCAAGAGTGCCCATGTTGATGCCCAAGATTGGCACTGGGTCTTCCATCTTATGAATTGTGCGAAGGATGGTCCCATCGCCGCCAACCGAGACTATGAAGTCCACCTTCTGCCGCTCCATCTCCTCGACAGTCGAGCCCTCCAATCCGATATGAGATGCTACGTCCCTATCAACCAAGATCTCCACATCGAAAGTGGACTTGAGCCGGTTTATCAACATCTCCACCAGCCGCAGCGATTCAGGCTCGTGGCGCGAGACAAAGCCTATCTTAATGAGGACCACCACCGATGAGCTGCAGCAAATCCAAATGTCGCAGGCCATTAGAGCCTATAAGGTCAGTTCTCTGCCACATATTTTTACCCAGGTGAAGCTCCTTTCCATCGGCATCTGTGATGAGGCCGCCTGCCTCTTCGAGGATGAGCTTGCCGGCAGCAACATCAACGACCCTCATCATGCCCCGCAGATCCACAAAGGCATCAAGCTTTCCTGCTGCAACCATGGCCATCTCAAGCGATGTGCTGCCCAAGGACCTGATCCTGCGCACCCTGTCCCCCAGCCCAACAATCCTGGCAGTGTGAGGCCTCATGGTGTATGCTGATATGCTGAAATTCTCAAGATCCTCATTTCGCGATACACAGAGTCGCCCGCCAGGCTCTGACCAAGCCCCCTGCCCAGACTGCGCAAAATATCTTGTGCCTCTCGCAAGGTCACAGACGTAGCCGAAGTGACAGTCATCCCTGCTCAAATAAATAGAGACAGAGTAGAATGGGATGCCCTTGATGGCGTTGAATGTTCCATCCAAGGGGTCAAGATGCAGGAAATAATCCGGCTGCTTTCCGATCAGAACCTCTCCTATCTCCTCGCTCAATACGCGAAAGCCCAGTCCAGAAGAGCGCAGCTCACCTAGCACTGCGTTCTCAGCTATGCGATCGATGCTTTTTGTGGGGGTGCCGTCCGCACCCATCTTGACCATTTGACCACTTTCTGCAGTCCCCACCATCCCCCCGATGGCAGTTGTCACGGCCTGTGCAATGGTATCGCATAGTTCTTTCAGATCTTTGCCCTTCGATGAAAGTCGCTCGCTCATCTCCTTTCAATTGGCCTGCCCACTATAAAAGTCCAACACCTCAAAACGATGATTGAGAATGCGAACGTTAGCTTTATAATATGCTGACTTGGTACATGCTACCACGTCACAACTGGGAGGGAATTTATTGATCATTGGTTTGCCGACGGATACCTTTATTGGAGTTATAATTGTGCCTGTAGCCATATCCTTACTTCTTTTGCTCTGGGCTCTGAGGTGGTGAAGGCAAATGGAGATTGTCGGAACATTTATAATAATATTATATTTCGTAGGCCTTATGGCCATTGGAGCTCTGGCCTCGAAGAAGATCAAGAACTCAGAGGACTTCCTCGTGGCAGGAAGAAATCTGGGCTTCTGGACCTTTACGCTTCTGGTTGTGGCCAGCATCTGCAGCGGCATGACGATCCTTGGAGTCGCAGGCTTGGGCTTTGCCACAGGCTGGCCCAGCATCTGGGAGCAGATATTTGTGCCGCTGTCCGCTGCAGTGTGCATACTGTTCTTCGGGACGAAGCTCCATACTGTTTCTGCCAAAACTGGTTATGTGACGGTACAGGACTATTTTGCTCACAGGTTTTACAGTCCCAGGGGAATTCGCGGCACATCGGCAATTATTGGAATTCTGATCTCCATAATCTACCTTGTAGGTCAGTACATCTCCATCAGCATGGTCCTATCCTGGCTCTTCAATATACCTTATCAATGGGCGCTGTTGATTGGAGCCGTCATAGTCATGGGATACACAATCCTCGGCGGTTTATATGCCATAGGCATGGCCTCCCTAGTACAGGGCATAATGATATTATTGGGTGTGCTGCTCGTCGGCCCGGCCGTCATTGCGGCTGCAGGCGGCATGACTCACATCAACACAGTCTTGGCAGGCATCGATGTCAACATGACGCATCTATGGTATCCCCAGATGCATCCGCCCTATGCCAAGTACGCCTTCCTGACACCCGAGTATCTGGTGTCTTTCTTCTTCCTGCTCGCCTTTGGTCTTGCTGCAGCTCCGCATGTTGTGAACAACGTCCTGGCAGCAAGAGACATCAAATACTTCAGGTGGGCGCCCCTGGCGGCTTTCGTCATCTATGCTGTGATCATGTATCTGTGTAAGATATCCGGCTTTGCAGCTCTTTCCATGGTGCATGATAAGATGATAGCCATGCCAACAGGAGTTGCCAACCCATCGGACTACTGCTTTATCGTGGCTGCACAATACGTATTCCCAGGCATATTTGCTCCTCTTGTCGCAATAATCGTCCTGTCAGCTGTCATGTCCACCACAGACAGGCTGATGCTGACAATTGGAAGCTACGTGAGCTGGGATGTTTATAAGCAATTCATAAATCCGGATGCCTCAGAGGAGGCGATCACACTGCTCAGCCGGGCGGCCATTTTGCTCTCCACGATCATCACCCTTTATCTGGCCTGGTCCAATCCGCCAGAGCTCCTGGCCTGGCTCATCTGGATGGCCATAGGCGTTATGCTTGCATGCTTTGTGACTCCGCTGTTTGCCGGTCTGTACTGGCGAAGGGCCACCCGCGAGGGCGCTATCGCTTCCATGGTCGTGGGGTTGGTTGGAGTCTTAGCCTTCAGTTACTACGCAAAGTACATTGCCGCCATGCCCATGCACCCCAGCATTTACGGATTCGCGCTATCAGTGCTAGCCATGATATTTGTGAGTCTGATCACCAAGAAGCCATCCGAGAAGGTGCTGGAGGAGACAAATACAGGAATGTACATCCGCAAGTTTAAGCTTTAGGACGAAAGCAGGACTAATCCCCGCCAATTCATTGGAGGGAGTAGTCACCCTGCTCTCATGGACAGGCTAAGCGATAAGATCTAATATGACGAAGGGATAGTGAACTCGGACAGGGCCCGTGGTCTAGCTGGTTATGACATCGCCCTTACACGGCGGGGATCACGCGTTCAAATCGCGTCGGGCCCATCATCTTTCAGATTAAAAAGACTGCAAGCAAACCTGCAATTATCATCGGCACAAAGATGACTGCAACCTTGTTGCCGAACTCGACGCTGCCAAGGATGTATGCTATTGCAAGCTTGACCAAGGTGTTGGTTATGGCTGCAAGAGCAATGGACGCGACTGCTACATTTGGGCTCACTGTTGATTGTGCAAGCGTTGACATGGATAGGGTTATGGCATCGACATCCGCAAGACCTGCGATGATGCTCGCTGCGTAAGTCCCGGCGTTTCCAAAGTAGAGGCTAGCGAGCTTCGAGGCTAAAAGCACAATGGCGAAGAGGGCGCCGAACTTCAACGCTGGGACGATTCTGAAGGGATCTTTTATCCTCACCTCTCTTCCTTTGATCGGGCGTTTCCTGATCATCAGCAGGTATGATAGGACTACGCCCACAGTCGTCATGATCACAAGAGGCGGCAGGAGCGAGATGAATAGAGCTCTATTCACCACAAGCACTATGAAGAGAACCCTTGGAAACATGGTGCAGCTTGCGATCGCCGTGGCGAAGGCAGCAGAGGAGACGATCTCTCTGTTCTCTCTTGCTTCAGATGCCATGGCAGATGCCAAAGCTGTACTCGAGGCGAGGCCGCCCAAAATTCCTGTCAGGCTCAGGCCCCTCTCGGTGCCCAGAATTCGGATCAGTACATAGGCCACGTAGCCGATGAGGCTGACCAGTACGACGAAGAGCCAGATTTGTCTTGGGTTTAAGACGCCCCAGGGGTCGGGCGGCGTTTCAGGCAGCAGAGGATAGATCACAAGGGCCATTATTCCCATCTTGAGGGTATCCAGCAGGTCGGTCTCGCTCAGAGCCTCGACATAGTGGTGTGTTATTGCTCGCGTGGCCAGGATCCAAGTGGTAATGATGGCCAGGGCTACAGCCAATAGGATGCTGTCTGGAAAACTGCTGAGCATTCCGAGGACAAAGGTAACTACTGCTGCTACTGCACCTGTAAAATCGATTCTGCCAAGAGCTGTGACGGACGAGGCATAGCCGATGCCCACAAGGATTGTAAAGGTTGCAAGAGCCGCGATAGCAAAGCCCGAGCCATATTCGACTGATAGCGTAGCAGATAGAGCACCAAGAAGAGCAATCAGGGTGAAGGTGCGCAGCCCCGCCACTCCTCGAACATTATCCTCAGCTAGACGGCGCTGGCGTTCTGTGCCGATGAGAGCACCGATGAGCAGGGCTACGAGAAAGGGATAGATATCAACAAAGTTCATCACATAATTCGCCATTCCACAAGTTTATAATTTTTACTGGTCGAGCTTTTCGCAAAGTTGGATCCTCGCTATTTGGAGTGCTCAAGGATGCTTTCGTAGCGCTGCACCACTCTCTCCAGGATATCCATATCATACGGCTGGTGAGCAGGCACCTGGATGTCCGCATCCATCTTCGCAGAATCAGGGGCAGCACGCAGGCCGTCCTCCAGAACGGGAATGCGAAGATCGCGAGCGATCTCCTCGATCATAGGAGTCAGCGGCTTGATGGGCCTGGCGCTCTTTGCCCTCTCCCTGAATCTGCGTAGCAGCAAGTCCACCTCGGATGCAAGCGGCTCGACATCTCCTGACCCCGCTGCCTGGCATATCCTCTCAGCACTCTCTTTCAGCTGGGAGAGCGTGCGAATGCTCGCCTCCAGCATCTCCCCAGAGTAGTGCTCCCTCACCCGATCTGCATAGCCTGGGGCCAGGACCAGAAGCTCTATCTCCTTCAGTCTCGACAGGTCTTCAGCCTTTGGATTGTAGGGGTTCACTACTATGAAGTCGAGGCCGAGGCGCAGTGCCAGGCTCTTGTACATGGGCGAGACTCCGATCAGCTTCTTGTCTTTTAGCAGTGCCCTTCTTACAGCCTGAGGATTGCACGACTCTATGCCAAAGTAATCGGCAAAGGCTCGTGTTGTGGTGAGGAGTTTGGTCCTTCCCTTCTTTTCGGCACTGATGAGCCCTCTTTTCTCCAACTCTTTCACATGCTCGTAGCTCTTGTTGCCCCTGATCTCCACCAGATCGCATTGCTTGAGAGGCTGCTTGTATGCGATGATGGCTAAAGTTCTGATGAGCGGCGCCCCGATCTCCTTGGGAGCTAGTGGGACGACCACACGGGCCAGACTCGACCGAACCTGCATTGCGAAACCATCGCCAATGCTCTTGACCTCAAGGCCCGAGGCGCGACGGTTGTATTCAGCCGCAAGGTCCATTGCCTCAGAGCGTGCCCTCTCCTCTGAGAGGCCCGAGAGATCTGCCAACTCCCTGAGCGTGAGCGTTCTGCCTGCAGCAAAGAGCGCAGCTTCGATAACGGCTTTTGCATCAAGAGCTTGAGAGTTCACCATAAATCCCTATTCCTGAATATGCAAAATCCAGCTTTAAGCTTGTGCCTGTGATGAACCACGTCAAACGTCGAGATAAATCCTTATACTGGTTCGTCAGAGCAAGTCAATGCAAGAAAGAGAACTTCATCGAGAGATCGCAGAGTGATGAGATGCAGAAGGAAAGCTTGATTATGATTATGATGGCGGCACTCTTCATTGCGGGCACTGCCAGCGGGGCAGAGTTCGGAAAGGAGCGCCCTGTAGCAATAGTGACTGGCTCAGAGCAGGAGCAGCCAGCCATAGACGGACATATCGTTGCCTGGTCGGATAACAGAAGTGGAAATTACGACATTTTCATGTACGACCTGGAGACAGGCCTGGAAAAATGGGTATGCATCAATCCATTTTTCCAGCTCAATCCTGCAGTGTCTGCAGAGCGCATCGTCTGGCAGGACATGCGTTCCGGAAACGGGGATGTTTACATGTACGATGTCGTCAACCGGACTGAGTCCGCCATCACTGTAGCACCAGGAAACCAGACCCAACCGGACATCAGCGGCGAGCGCGTGGTATGGTCGGACGATCGCGATGGCATCTACAAGATACACCTTTACGACCTGAGAACTAAGAAAGAGCAGACCCTGCCGTCGGGAAAGGGCGAAGAGATCGAGCCCAAGGTCGATGGGGACAGAGTTGTCTGGATGGACAAGCGCTCAGGGGACTTCGATGTCTATCTGTATGATATCCCAAGCGGCAAAGAGTTGGCTCTTGCCACAGGGCCTGGTGACCAGTCGTTTCCTTCAATTCATGGAAACATCGTGGCATGGGCGGACAATCGCACAGGAGAGCCAGATATCGTCTTCATCGACTTGACGACTCAAAAGACGACCACACTAGCAAAGCCAGGCAAACAGACGGATCCCAAGGTTTATGGTGAGTACATCGCCTACCTGAACAACGGCACTGAGATATATCTACATGACATCAAAACAGGCGCGGATTTTGCCCCAGTCCCTGGGTCCATCAAGATGGAGCCTGCCATCAGCAGTAGGGGCGTTGTGTGGACGGACTACAGAGAAGGATCGAGAGATCCTGATATTTACATGTACGACTTCAAGATCCTGGCAGATGTTTCTATTACCAGCGGGCCATTCAATCACACCAACCCCGCCATCTCCGAAGATAAAATCGTCTGGACGGACAATCGAAATGGCCATTTCAATGTATATCTGTTCAACGTCACCACTCAAAAAGAGGTGAACATAACCAATGACAGTTTCGACCACAGCAGCCCTGACATCAGCGGCGACAATGTGATCTGGACAGACAAGAGCCGGGGCAACCTCAATATCTTTCTCTATAACCTGATGACCAAAAAGACCACTCAGGTTACAACCGATGCATCGGACCACCGCTACGGAATGATCGATGGCAATAACATCATCTGGATCGACAGACGTTCTGGCAGCGAGCAGATCTATCTTTACGATATCACTACAGGTAAAGAGAGGCAGATCACCACACAAGAGTCATTGAAGCTCTCGCCAGTGATAAACGGCGACAAGATCGTATGGATCGATTCGAGAAGCGGTGAGGATAAATGGGATGTATATCTCTATAACCTGACCTCTGGAGAGGAGACTGCAATCTGCACCAACTCCGCCCGACAGGCACAACCCTGGGTTTGGGGAGATACAGTTGTCTGGGCCGACGGCAGGAACAAGAACTGGGACATCTACTCCTATGACCTCGTCACAAAGGTAGAAAGACCGCTGGTCACAAACACAGCAAACCAGGGCTCTCCCATGGTTTACAAAGACTACGTGGCCTGGCTGGATGTGAGGGGCGGAGACTCAGACATATATCTCTATGATCTTAGAAAGAGCGTCGAAGTGCCTGTAGCTACGCTTCCGCTGCAACAGACGCCAAACGACGGAAAGGGAGATCCAGATCAGGTGAAGCCCTACCTCTCCTCAAAGATCATGAGCGACAACAGGATCGTATGGATGGATAACAGCAATGGCTATGCCCAGATCAAGATGAGGTATATTCTATCCGACCCGCTGCTGCTGCTGAGCACCGATTTTCCCAGCACAAACGGAAGCTTGCTGGTCTGGAGCGACAATCGAGGGGGCTACTGGAACATCTATGGCTTCGACTTCTTCACAAGATCTGAGAAGCCGATCTCTCGGGGAGATTGGGACGAGCTTTATCCAACAGTGTCTGGCGATAAAGTGGTCTGGTCAGATTACAGAGGCGGGGACTCGGATATCTACATGAAGAATCTGACCACGGGTGTGGAATTGGTTGTTGCATCTGGAACGGGCGATCAGGTCTGGCCGTCCATATCTGGGAACAGAGTTGTGTGGATGGACAACTCCAGCGGCAACTGGGATGTCTATCTAAGCGACATGGCCAGCAACAGGACAGAGCCTGTCTACAAGGGGCCTGGCCAGCAGATGTACCCCATCATCAGCGGCGATCTGGTGGTCTGGCAGGACAACCGGAATGGAAACTGGGATGTTTATGTGAAGGACTTGTTGTCCGGAGATGAGACGAAGCTGACGGGCGAAGGAGATCAGGTTTATCCGGATGTCTCTGGAAACACCATTGTCTGGGAAGACGGCAAAAGCAGCGACATCTCCTATTATCTCTGGGACAAAAAATGGGGCAAGACCTATCCCAGGCCAGGAAATCAGACAAGCCCTGTGGCTTATGGAAAATACATCGCCTATGTGGATGGCTCAGGAGACGAAACATCTATTCGCAGGCTGGACATCAGCAACTGGAAGGACGAGCTGGTCCAGGCAGGGCCTGGTCAGGTCAAGCCCAACATGGATAAGAAACTTGTATGGCTCAATGCAATGACCGGCAGGCCAAGGTCGGTTTCTGTGACAGCTGGCCAGACGAGCGTGATCTGTAAAGCTCCAGGAGACCAGAGCCATCCTTCGGTGGGAGGCAACGACCTGGTGGGATACTACGTAACCTGGATGGACAACCGCACAGGAAATCCTGATGTTTATGTCTACAGCCTGACACAAGAGATCGAACTGCCTCTGGCTGCCAGCCCATACGAGGATATGTATCCAGACATCTGTGAAAATATAATAAGCTGGATTGCCAGAAACCCATTGAACCAGTACAATATCGAGAACTATTGGTCCTTGAGGACCTTTGATGTGGCAAACAGCAACAGCACCGAATTGGTCTGGGGGCTTGCAGCGCCTGCGCCGATCTCGCTGAGCGACCAGTACGTCACCTATCTGGACCAGCCAGTGGCGAGCTTTGGCTGGAGGGTCTACAAGAAGTTGCTCTACGGCATAGAGACTGCGCCCTCCATCCCGCCCAGCGGAACAAATCAGCGTGCTGGTGGAAGCATTGTTGTATATCAGGACAGCAAGGGCGGAAACTCTGAGATCTGGATCTGGAGACAGGGCAAAGATCCTGTTCAGCTCACCAGCGGGCCAGGAGAGAAGGTCAATCCAGCAACGGATGGCAGGACTGTGGTCTGGCAAGACAATCGGAATGGAAACTGGGATATCTATGCAATGGAGCTGAACACGAGCAAGGTGATACAGATAACAAGCGACATGGCAGATCAGACCAAACCGGATGTGGAGAATGGCGTAATCGTCTGGCAAGACAAACGCAACGGCAACTGGGACATTTACGCCTATGACCAAAGGGTGAAAGGAGAAGGCCATATGCGCCGATGCCAAAAACCAGACAGAGCCGCGCATCAGGACAGGGAGAATTGTCTGGACCGACGACCGCAATGCAGACAAAGATATCTACATCTACGAAAACTACATGGCATGAATGGGGCTCAAATAGGCTCCCATTCCCCCTTTTTTCATCTCGTGCCCACGATCGGCCTATTAGCCGGGGCAAAGTTTATTTATTTTATCAGCATTAGCCTCGCACTTAAGAACGTTTGGGGCAATTCATGGAGCTTGAAAATCTTCGATTTGGTACGGAACTGCTCAAACGCGGTTTCGCAAAGATGCAGAAGGGTGGCGTCATCATGGACGTCACTACCCCAGAACAGGCAATCATCGCCGAGGAGGCCGGAGCAGTGGCGGTCATGGCGCTTCATGCCGTTCCTGCTGACATAAGAAAGATGGGTGGCGTGGCCAGGATGGCAGATCCCGCGGTCATTGAGTCCATCATCGATGCCGTTACCATTCCAGTCATGGCAAAGGCCAGGATAGGCCACTTCGTCGAGGCTCAGATTCTGGAGGCCATTGGAGTGGATATGGTGGACGAGTCGGAGGTCCTCACCCCGGCGGACGAGTTTCACATTGAAAAGACCAAGTTCGCCATACCATTTGTCTGCGGAGCTAGGAATTTGGGCGAAGCTTGCAGGCGCATCAAAGAAGGCGCGGCCATGATCAGGACCAAGGGCGAGGCAGGAACAGGAGACGTAAGCCAGGCTGTCCTGCACATGAGGAAGATTCAAGGCCAGATCAAGAGCCTGAAGGGCATGGACGATCTGCAGCTCATGAAGGTAGCTCGTGAGATCGAAGCTGACTTAGACTTGGTGGTGGAGTGCGCCAGAATGCAGCGTCTGCCAGTGGTCAACTTCGCAGCAGGAGGAGTGGCCACACCTGCTGACGCTGCCCTGATGATGCAGCTTGGAGCTGATGGTGTATTTGTGGGTTCAGGAATCTTCAAGTCCGAGGAACCTGCAGCCATGGCCTCAGCCATTGTGCAGGCAGTTCACCACTACGATCAACCAGAGATTTTAGCCAGGGTATCCAAGGGCCTTGGCGCAGCGATGAAAGGGCTGGATGCGGCGAGCATCCCCGAAGGGGAAGTTCTGCAGACTAGAGGCTGGTAAGTGACAAGGATAGGTGTCCTGGCACTGCAGGGGGACGTCTCAGAGCATGTCCTTGCCATGCAGAGGGCTCTGTTTGGGAGAGGAGAGGTGCTAGAGATCAGGAGGCCAGGCGAGATATCGGGCTGCGATGGCCTGGTGCTGCCTGGCGGAGAGAGCACTAGCATCAGCCGCCAGTTGGAGATCTCAGGCATGGCCCAAGAGCTGAAGGCGGCGGCGAGATCCGGAATGCCCATCCTCGCAACGTGCGCAGGCCTGGTGCTGGTCTCGAGAGAGATCGAAGGCGATGCCAAGGTCAGGCCGCTTGGGTTAATGGACATCAAGGTCGATCGGAATGCGTTCGGGCCGCAGAGGGAATCATTCGAAGCTGATCTGCAGGTCGAAGGCTTCGACAGGCCATACAGGGCGGTTTTCATCCGCGCTCCTGCAATCGTCGATGTAGGAAGGAGGGTGCAGGTGCTGGCGCGAATAGGCGAGGTCGTTGTGGGAGCGCGCCAGGATAACCTGCTTGCCTTGGCCTTTCATCCTGAGCTCACTGAGGATATGCGGTTTCACCAAATATTTCAAAAGATGCTGGAGGCATGAGATGTTCTCGGAGAAGGATCTGGTAGTCAGAAGCATTGAGGACATGACGCAAGAATTCGAGGAGCTCATGGCTGAGTCGAAGCGCTTGCGGGAAGAGTACGAGGCTGCTTTGCAAAGAGAGGTTGAGGCTCGCAGGGAGTCTGTAGACTGCCGCCCGACCAATCC
>JAUCQD010000146.1 GCA_030372945.1 Methanothrix sp.
TATAAATTGTACTTATTTATATTTATTATTTATATTCATTATACATATTCATTAAATAGGTTCCTTGCACGTTTATTTAATGGAAAGGGATATAACCAAATGGACAACAGGATTAATGGTGGTAAGGGCTTTGATCAAGTTTCTGGTTTTGTTTTTTGCCCTCTCATTCCTGCAAGGAGCAGCATTAGCGGATGCGGGTTCGAGTTCTATAACAACCTATAGCTTTGATTCCCTAGAAAACCTGATCGAATCAACTCCGAGTGGGAGCGCAGTGGATAAATCCTTTAGTGGAACAGGGCCTGAGAGTGTGATCCAAAATTTAAACCAGATCCTCTTCAACAGCGCAAAAACAAGTGCTCAAAAGTCAAAATTTGATTTCTCCTTTATTGATAACCAGGTCTTGCTATCAGAGCTCGTCGGAAAGTACAACAGCATAATTGGGCCCAGTGATATGCAGTTTACCTTTGGATGGACTGCCCAAGGATTTGATTTTGATGCTGCGCTTGGAAGCATGGATTCAAATAAAAATCTTGGACTCAAAGATACTGGACCCAGTTATTATGGCACCATGATCTGCGATTATTCATCTGATCAGACGACATGCAGCTTTGGCGCATCGTCTTCATGAATTCCGACCGGCTAAAATCTCGCTTTTCTTTTCTCTTTGCCCTTCTCTCTCTTTCTGGGACATGGCGTCTTCTCTCGTGGCGCAGCCGATCTTCCAGCGGATGTTCTTTATCATGCCCAAAATGGTTCTCGCCTCTCTCTCGGTCAGCACAGCCCTGCCGAAGATGCGCCGCAGCATGAGCACTGTGAACTCCACTTTGTGCTCAGGGTATCCAGCCTCCAAGAGGAGCGATCTGGCTTTGTCTTGTAGCAGCAGCAGGCTGTCGCGGCTTGCAAGCTCGACGTCTCCGTTCGTGACCCAAGAGAGCTCATAAAATAAAATTGTAGCAGCGTGCGAGAGGTTCATGACGGGATACTCTGCGCTGGTTGGGATGGAGACTACCATGTCGCAGGCCGCCAGCTCCTCGCTATTCAGGCCGCAGTCCTCGCGCCCCAGTAGGAGGGCGACTGTTCCTTCCTTTCCCTGGAGCTTTTGTGAAAGCTCGGCTGGAGTCAGGCAGGGGGCACGCAGGTGCAGCCGAAGGTGATGCTGCGCATTATCCAGCCTTTTGCCTGTCGTGCCCACCACGAGGTTTGCGCCCTGTAGCGCCTCTTGAAGTGTCGAAAAGCACCTTGACATCTGCAGAACATCTCGTGCATGTGCCGCCATGGCCAGGCCGAAGTCCTCGATCTTGCAGGGATTGACAAGCACAAGGTCGCGAAAGCCGAAGTTCTTCATGCTTCTCGCCACAGAGCCCACGTTTCCCTCGTAAATGGGCTCCACCAGGACGACGCGCAATCTCATTTCGGCTCATCCTTTAGATACGCCCAGAGGCACAAGCTTTGCAACCTTTGTGGCGATGCCAAGGCTATGCACCACGTCCACCACATCTCCAGACGGCTTGTAGGCCTGTGGAGCCTCCTCGGCGAGCATGCCAGGGCTCGTGGCCTTGACAACTATCCCGTCCCGACTCAAGGCGGCCTTGACATCCTTGCCGGCGAACATACGGGTGGCCTGGCTGCGGCTCATGACCCTGCCAGCGCCATGGCATGCAGAGCCAAATGTGAGGTCTAGGGCCTGGTCATTTCCGCAAAGAACATAAGAGGGCGTACCCATGCTGCCCGGTATGAGCACAGGCTGGCCAACATTTCTGTAAGCATCGGGCACCTCACTGCGGCTTGGGCCGAAGGCCCGAGTCGCGCCCTTCCTGTGAACGTACAGCCGCTCGCGCCGACCATCGACGTCGTGCTCCTCGATCTTGGCCACGTTATGGGCCACGTCGTAGACCAGGTCTAGGCTAGATCCGGGAAAGTATCTCTCGAAGACCTCCCTCGTCCAGTGGGCGATTATGTGCCTGTTGGCCCACGCATAGTTGGCGGCGCAGACCATTCCGCCGAAGTAGTTCCGAGCCTCGGGTGAGCCCAGAGGCGCGCAGGCCAATTGTTTGTCTGGAATGTCGATGTTGTATTTGCGCACAGCCCTTGCTAGAACCTCGAGGTGGTCTGTGCATATCTGGTGGCCTGCTCCGCGCGAGCCGCAGTGTATCATGATAGTTGTCTGGCCCTTGAAGAGCCCGAATTTTCTGGCCACGTCCTCATCGAATATCTCCTCGACTCGCTGAATCTCCAGGAAGTGATTGCCGCTGCCCAAGGTCCCTAGCTGAGGTCGTCCTCTCTTGCGGGCTTTCACGCTCACCTGGGATGGATCGGCGCCCTCCATGTGGCCACTCTCCTCGCAGTGAGCCAGATCTGCCTCAAAGCCATAACCCTCCTCCACCGCCCATCTGGAGCCTGCTACGAAGGCCTCTGTGAGCTGCTGATCTGTGGCATGTAGCCTTCCTGTAGCTCCGAGGCCCGAGGGCACAGCCTCAAAGAGGGCGCTGATCAGTGTGTTGATGAGGGGTTGAACCGATTTGGCCTCCAGATCAGATCGGAGAAGGCGAACGCCGCAGTTGATGTCGAAGCCCACCCCGCCAGGGCTTATGACGCCACCCTCCTCATGAAAGGCTGCAACTCCTCCGATGGGAAATCCATAGCCCAGGTGCGCATCTGGCATGGCCATTGAGTACTTCACAATTCCAGGCAATGTGGCCACATTTGCCACCTGGTCAACAGTTCCCGGTTCCACCATCGTCCGCAACTCCTCGGAGACGAAGATCCTGCCAGGAACGCGCATGCCTGGCCGGTAGCCGATGGGCACCTCATAGATATTATCGCTGATCTTGATTATATCCTCCATGAAATCACACGTCCAAGATTGCCTGAATGCACCACAGGTCATTTTTAGTGACCTGAAACTGGTGCAGGGTGACGGCCTTGACCTCGTTTTCGAAGGCATGCCTCTTCAAATCTATCATCTCTCCTCCAATTCTGCCTTCCAGCCTCCAGGTCCCTTTTGCATTTTGCTTTAGCGCAACAGCGAAGGAGGCGAAGACTGCAGACTCGGTCTCGAAGAGGAAGACGATCTCAGAGAGCCACTGGTAGGCGAGTTGCTCCATGTCCTGGGCCTCTAGCTCTACATTCCAGAACTTCGTGATCTTTATTGTGGCAGGGTCCACCATCGCCTTGAAGAGAGCGGCTGCAGCATTGGAGAGCATCTCTTCAGGGCTGCGGCCATAGGCGCGGAACTTCACATCTGCGGTGTGCTCCAGGTACTCGAAGGGAATCATCCATTTATAATTCGGCCCGGCAGGCATTAAAGGATTGCTAATCCTCGAGTCAAGCCTGCCCGAGCAGCCAGGCGCACGACATCGTTGTACTCCTTTGCCGTGATGCGTCGATCAAGCTCGGGAAAGCGGCAGGCTTTGTACTCCGGGCGGTACTGGGCCATGATATTGAGGTATGTGTTAGGGGAGATCTCTTCGGAGAGGAAGCGCACAACCTCCGCGCTTCCTGCCAGGTCTCCTGGCAGGACGAGGTGGCGCACTATCAGGCCGCGAGTAGCCACTCCATCCTCGTCCATCATCAAGTCGCCCACCTGGCGATGCATCTCTTGGATGGCAGTCTTCATGATGCGGGTGTAGCCATGGGCCCCTGAATATTTTAGAGCAACATCGTCAGAGCTGTACTTGGCATCTGGCATGTAGATGTCGAAGATGCCATCGAGGAGGCGCAATGTCTTCACGCTGTCATAGCCACTGCTGTTGTAGACCAGTGGCACGTGCAGGCCACCGTCTATGGCCAGCACCAAAGCCTCCAGAATCTGCGGCACAACATGCGTGGGCGTGACGAAGTTTATGTTGTGGCATCCGAGGTCCTGCAGCCTCAGCATCATGCTGGCTGATATCATAGTTTTGGCAAAAGATGCAGGCCAGGTTGCACCCGGAGAAGAAGATGGTGCCTGAACCGCCAGTGCCCACCAGGGGCGGCTCCTCGCCAAAGTGGGGAGCAAAGCTGGCTACGCGAGCCAGGCGACCTGTGCGGCAAAATCCGCGTTCATCTTTGAGGCGATTTGTGCCGCAGCCTCGGGGGCAGACCTCGCATGACTCCATGAGGGCCAGGGCGGCGCGGGCGCGAGCTGCAAGGTCACAGATATGAGTGTAGGATGGCATTTGGACATCTAAGAGCAAAAAAATGAGCCTATGATCAGAGGAACCTGATGCCTTTTGGCATCTCACCGAAGCGTTTTCTGAACTCCTCAGGCCAGTTCACAGGGTCGAGCCCCTTCTGGCTCAGGAATGCACTCGTCCATCTCTCCAGGCCTACTCCGCTGCAGCCTGACCAAAGGGCTTCTCCTGATTGGGCCTTCACAGTGAAGCCTCGGGGGTACTTCTCGCCGTTGACTGACAGATTCTGGAACTCAATCCAGTTGCCGTTGTACGGAAGCACAGCCTCATAGTCTACAGTTCCCGCACCCTGCATCTCAGCAAGCCCTGTCTTTCCTTCTTGAGCCATGAACCAGGGAGTGACCCAGGCCATCCTCCAGCGCAGCTCAAGGATGTCCTCGAAGATGTGCTTGTAGCAGCCCTTGAGCCGCTCTGCCTCCTCAAGGGTCTGCTCCTTTGTTCCCAGCCAGACGATCTCGATCCTGTGGAACTCATCCACGCGCTCAATGCCATGGATGCCGCCTGACTCATACCTGTGGCTCGTCCCTGAGCGGTCGAAGACCCTGATGGGCAGCTCATCATTTGGCAAGGTCATGCCCTGCAAGAATCCCCAGAACGTTGGACACTGTGCATAACACATGCCGCCGATGGGCAGGTCGATCTTCTCGCGGACGAGCTCCAGAGGCACCTCGTGTGTTATCTTGTAGTAGTCCATGACCTCCTCCCAAAAAGCTGGGTCGCGCGTCTTGGGCGGGCAGACAAAATAGATCTCTGGGTAGACTCCCTGGGCATGCCCCGACTTCTTCCAGACATCCCATGTATCGAGCTTGGGAAAGATCATCTCCTTGTAGCCCAAAGGCCGAATGATCTCATCCAGCACAATCTGCTCAAAGGTTCTGAAGACGTGCGTCGCCTCTGGCCCATAGATCCACTGGCCTCGGCTGGAGCCGTGTTTGATCCAGCCTGCCTTCAGCATCTCCTCAGTAGGATCGCGTTTGAAATTGCTCTCTCGAGGCGCGCTCTCCCAGAGAAGCTCCCAGTGCTCTGCTTTGCCCCCATAAGACTCAAGCTTCTCTTCCAGGAGGTTCACAATCCTGTCCGGTATCCTGTTTTCGATCTCCGACTGCCCCAATGTTCCCTCAGGGCCCACATCGAGTTGGAGCAGTAGCCTGCCATCTTCGAATGATATGTCACGCACGTATGGTATCTTGTGCTCGATTGGCCTCTCAGACTCGACCTGAATGTCGAACCTGCTGATCTCCAGCCCGCGCACGCCTATCCGGTATTTCTTGCCTAAGAGCTCAGCCAGCGGTCTGCGCAGCCTCAGCAGTGCATCATGAGCGCGAACATATCTGTCGCTCTCGATGACGATATCGATCCTGTTGCCTGTCAGCTTCCACTGAACGATCTTTGCGCCTCGACCCTCAGGAGCTCCTTTTTGCAGTATTGCAGCAGCTCCCGCGAAAAAGTCCGAGATGGCAGCTTCGGCGTCTGTAGCATCTGCGCTCAGCCGAAAGCTTGCCTCCAAGTGAAATTTCATCTCTCCTCCGTAGAGCTTAGTGTCTCTTCTGCTATTTTAATATTCATCACTAGATCGTCGACCGTGGAGAGCAGAGTACCTATCTTCTCAGTCGAAAATTCCAGGCAAAGCGTCTCGCCTTCTGCCCAAATGTGCATATTTGGCAGGTTATCGGGCTCAATCGATCTGGCGACTTGCTCTGCGCCCTTCCCCCAGAAGAGCAGCTTGGCCAAGATCATGTCGCATCCTCGCCTGGCACAGAGCCTTTTTGAAGCTGCGATCCAACTATCTCGTCTACCATTTTCAGGAAGATCTCCTCAGTGCCCGGTGGGATGGATCCTCCGCTTGCGATGGTATGGCCGCCACCTGCGCCGCCTACAGCCTCGGCGGCCTTTCTTATGGCTGCGGACAGATCCAGGCCTCGGGATATCAGCGGCTTTGTCCCTCGGGCGGATATCTTGACTGTATCATCCTTGTGGTTCAATGTGATCAAGGGCAGGTCAGTGTAAAGGTATCTTATCCCAAGGCCCGCAACCACTGAGCCTGCTTCCATGTCTTTGCCCTTCAGGTAGCGAATGTTCTTCATCGTCTTGTTCTGCTCTCGAAGTGCATTTATCTCCTTCAGGATGTGGCCTTTGTAGTCGTCTGCCAGCTTCCTTGCCTCTACGAGGGCGCTCTTATCTCGAAGGCACAAGGTCAGGCCGAGGCCTGGAACATCTCTGTTGCCGCAGGCGTTGAGAAGCTGGACCATCTCGAGGGAGTTCTCCACGACCTCATGCTTGAGGCGTATTACCTCGCCTATGACTGAATCAGCGGCAAAGCTTCCCTGCATGAGCAGCTTCAGTGTCAGAGCTGTGCATAGCCTTGTTAGGTCATCCTTCTCAAGATCCTGGATATCGCCCTTTATCTTCAGACCTTCTAAGAACTCTTTGGTCTTATCAGAGTCTCCTGTAAAATCAAGCAACGGCTCAATGCTTCGCTGGAAGGCCTCATCAACGGGCCCATCTTCGGCAATCTTCAAGCCTGCTCTCAGCTCCACAGAACCGTAGGCCACAGCTTCATCTAGGATGGATAGATTAGCTCCTATCATGGCCTGGCGGTCGCCAATGGCACCGACCAATGCCAGCCCGGCTAGGTCGACATTGTCGCCCATATGACGCACAACGGAGTAGACAGTTCCTGCTGCAGATAGCTCAAAGGCCCCGTCGATGCCAAAGAGATGGGGATTGAGATGCATACAGTCCAGGGTGCCTGTCGGCCTGTGGTGGTCCAGGACAAAGCATTCGCCTCTCAGCCGAGAGATGAGCTCTGGCTTACTGCTGCCCATATCGCAGAAGATCACTGGACCTTCCAGGCCTCTGATCGTGGATTCGTCCAAACGATTCAATAGAGTAGCCTGAAAGGGGATCTTCGCGCGCAAGAGTGCATTGCAGATAAGCCCCGCAGATGTGATCCCATCTGCATCGTTATGAGAGATCACCCGCACACTATCGCAATGCATTATAGATTTGGCAATTGCAACTGCGGTTTTGTCGAGATGCTTCATGAGACTAGTATCTCAGCAGCTTCGGGCGTGTAGTTCCATTCTGGTGCCAGCCGCCCAGAGTCATGGTAGTATTTCACAAGTCTCCTGATCTTATTCTCTGTGAGCTGCAAAGCCCTCTTATTATGGATATCTTTCGCATTAGATTTGACATGTCTTCGAATATGCAGAGCTTTTCTCATCAAGTTGCTAAGATCCTCCGGTATGTCTGGGAGGGAGTTGTTCTCCTTCAAGAAGCGGTTGATATTTTTGCCCAGGACCAGTTTGGTGCTCGGCACTCCGTATTGATCTCGCAGTGTCAGGCCTATTTTGCTGGAGGGAAGCCCGCTCTCGTGAAGCTTCATGATTGCCTTTTCCAGCTCCTCTTTTGTTATGTCAGACCACGCAGGTGCCTTAGCCGTCATTGGTGGCCGAGACCGGGAGGAGCCCTTCTTTCTGCTGTGCATTTTTGCCATTTTTTAGTCCTCATTAACTTTCATAAGGGCGAAGGTATAAACCTCATTCCCAGGTGGAATAAAAAACTTGCGCCGTTGCTGTTAAGTAACAGGTTTATAAATCCGGGGGATGCAAACTCAAGCATGCTCCCAGAGTTCCTGGATCGGTTGTTCTATCTGGTCGGTGAAGCAGTGGTTTTGCTTGCTCTCTTTGTGTTGTTGCTCTCCATTTTTGTGGCTCTGCTCATCCTTTACTCCTTCAAGACTGGCAACTTCTTCGCAGCTCGCATAATGCTCTTGGGAACCACTCTGTTGGAGAGCGTTATCAAATCACTCTTCTGGATCGCTGGGGCGGATGACGCCGTAGTAGATGACGTTGGCGTGCGCCTTCGCAATTACATCAATCGTCGTGAGTTCCTCAAGACGTCCCGGGAGCAGCGTTTTATCTTCATGCCCCAATGCGTACGCAGCACAGAGTGTCCTGCCAAGCTCACCCCAGAAGGCATAAAGTGCGTCAACTGCGGCCGCTGCAATGTTGGTGAGGCCAAGAGATATGCTGAAAGCCTCGGCTACAGTTTCTTCATAGTCCCAGGCTCCAGCTTCATAAAGAGGATCATAAAAAAATATCGTCCACGGGCTATCGTCGGAGTCGGCTGTTCAATGGAGATAAAGGAAGGCCTGGATCTCTGCCACAGCTATGCTATTCCTGCGCAGGGCGTGCCGCTATCGAAAGCCGGCTGCGTCGCCACGACCCTGGACTGGGAGCAGTTCTATGAGATCATATCCGATAACAAATAAAATAAACGAAAATAAACGCAAATGCTAAGGGAAGGTCGATCAAAAAATGTTAGAAGCGGTGCAGTTACTCTATGCTGATGGCTTCAGATGGACAGGCCTCAACGCATGTCTTGCACTCGGTGCACTTCTCCTTATTTACGACCGCTATTTCCTCGTCGTCCAGAGTAATGGCTTCTTCGGGGCACTCCTCAACGCAAGTTCCACAGCTTACGCATTCCTCTCTGTTAACAACTGCAGGCATTATTGAATCCTCCAATTTGCCACACTGGCAAATCTTCAAGTTTAGTATATCCGATATATACCTTTCGTTGGCCTATGCCAATTCATCGTATCTCTTTCGATCTTTTAGCTCTTGTCTCTTGGCGCTGTTCCACCCGCTCACTGCCTGCAAGTATCCCGTAATTCGGCTGATATGATCTACCTCATTCGATCCGCAGCTCGGGCATTTATCCTTCAGACCTCCTGATACCTGAGAGCAGCCAAGGCATACAGTCATGTCCTTCGTGAATGTGAAGTAGCCGATCTGCGTCTCCCTGGCCAGTCGCATGCCAAATTCCATGAGGCCTTTGGGGTCCGGGGTGGCCTCGCCCATGAATATATGGAAGATGTTGCCGCCGTCAACTATTGGGAAGAAAACATGCTCCAGCTTTGCCCTCTCGAAGACTGTTACATCAGCGCTGGGAGTCAGGTGGGTGCCATTGGTGTAATAGACTGGCAGATCGCGTGTCCGTTGCACATTTTTCTTCACAGCGTCAAGATCGCCTTTTACGACGCGCTCTGCACACTCCCTGAACTCCTCGTGAATTAGATCTGAGACCGCGAATCGCTGGGCAGTGGTCTCGGCTGGTGTTCGCGCCAGTGCGATGGTCATGCCATGCTGAGCACTCAGCTTTTTGGCATAGATCTCCATCTCTGTCATGGCGCGCACCGCGAGGCGCCAGGCATCCTTGGACTCATGCATCTGTTTTCCCGTATGAAACTGCACCATCTCGTTTACGCCCACAACGCCTATGGTGTAAACCAGCCCCTCAAGGCCGACAGCTATTGAGCCCTTCTCGCCTGTGATGGGGTCGCGTGGCTGCTGCGTGGCGAATGGCATGCGGTGGTTCTTGATGATCTGGTTCATCCACTCGCGCTTTACCTTGAATACCTCTACCGATGTGTCCATCAGCTCCCTGAGATACTCGAATAAGAGCTCGTCATCGCCGCGAGCCAGGTATGCTGCGCGTGGACAGTTGAGAGATACCACCTGCCAGGAGCCCATGGAGAAATGCATGCCATCTTTGAAGTACAGCTTATCTTCAAACTGGTTATCGCTGTCAAAGGTAGCTGCGAACTGGTAGGCGCAGCAGTTTCCAGTTACTATGCCCAGAGCGTTGCTGAAATTATGTGTGCCCGACACATCCACTAGGTCGTAGACATAGCCCTCATAGTCCTCTTCTTCGATCTTCTTGACCTTCAGAGGATGAATATCTCCTTCCAATAGCTTTCGAATGGCATCTGTTGTCTTGGTATCGATAATGAGCTGCTGGTTCACGCATCTGTAACAACTCGACCGGTATTGGCTGGGATACCTCAAGTTCGAATACTCCAAGCCGATCTCCTTTATGGGAACTCGTGTGAAAGCTCCCCCTACGTCCAGGTCGCATTCAGCGATGGCACTACTACCGTATTCGGTTCCTTTCTGAAGCCTCTTTATCTGATCCTGCGATGTGATATAGCAGGTATAGCTAGTAAGTTGGTAGGGTTTTCCGGTGTGCGGATGCGCTACAGTCTCCTCGCGCACCATGTAGTTCATTTGGATGCCTATTCTTTGGGCCAGCAGGATCAGCTTCTGTACGGCGTCTCTGGATACAAGTCTCATTCTGATGTTGTGCGCTGTATGTATGCAGCCGTTTAATTCATTTACCTGAATGTCGATATTTCCGTCCCCCTTGAAGGCGCAGGAGATATACCGGCCCACCAGCCCAGGCTCTATGTTGAACAGTATGTTTGGCACTGATTTATCATGGGCATCATGACCGCATCCCAGGGCATCGATCAACAGGTAGAGCAGTTTGCTGTTGACGACAACATTTGTAGCTGTTTTCTCCACTGAAACTTTTGGCTCAAAGCCGAAGCCTCTGATGCACATCAGCGAGTCCTCGATCAGATCCGTCTCGTGCTTGCCGAAAGATAAACGGACCGAGTATCTCCTCCCGCTGTGATCGCTGCAACCTTCGGCCAGGTAATAACCTAAGAATTTAATTAGCTCTGGCGTGATAGGCACTCGCGCGGGAAGACCAGGCTTTTTGGCATTCTTAATATTTACCTCATTATCGGCTGCCAGAATCTCCTCTTCGAATCCTGCCGCAATTAATATTTCGTTGATATTCAGGTGAGTCACCAACGGAGTTCCAAGATCAATGCGCTTAAGAACAGGCAAGAACTCACCGACATCAATCTCCTTTGCCAGTCTTCTTGCAAAGATCCCGTTTTCTAGCACAAAGACGGGATGATCAGGAGTCGTCCTGATCCGTCTCCCTGAGGTAAGCGTGATGTTCAATAGCTTGCCCTTGTAGCTCTTTCGCATTACGCCACGGAACGCCTTCAAGGATGACTTGAATGTATCAAAGTCGACACTGGGGGTGCAGGCATCTAGCTGAGCGAACTCAGTGCCGTTTGGATCTACATCCAGGCCGTTCTTTGCCGCTTCCTCGAATAGGCTCTCGATCCGCCTTATCTGCACCTCTCCTTCGACTCCGACGAAGGGAATTAGCTCGTCACCTGCCAGGCACTGATAGCATGATATCCCCTCTCCTGCTCCGCGATATGCAGGAAGCTGGTTGTCGAAGTATGGAGTGCCAAACTCTGCTGCCAGCTTGAACGTCAGCAGGTATAGGTCCTGGTAGGTGGGCAGATCTGGATGGGCTGAATTGAATGCTTCATCCTCCTTCATGAAATCGGGCTCGATGCTGATCTCGGGCTTTGGGAAGTTGAAGGGCTTGCCCCAGTAATCACCGTCGAGCATCACCTCCATCAGGGCTTTGAACGCCAGGCGTACCTCTCGCTCGAACTGGCCATAGGTCTTGAGAGGGGCGTCGGGGCTTGAGCCGTTCCAGAC
>JAUCQD010000147.1 GCA_030372945.1 Methanothrix sp.
AGGCAGCGTTGACAAGGCTGTAGCTATCCAGCTCTTCCCTGTCCACGTCCTGCCATCGCTTGTTTATGACCTGGATGTTCTCTGTGCCCTCACGCTCTGCCCGCCTCATCAGCCGGGCGATCTGGCCGCGAGAGGGCTCCACCACCGTCACCTTTCTGGCAGATTTGGCCAGCGGTATGGTGTAGGCCCCGGCTCCCGCTCCGATGTCCAGGACTGAGGAGTCGGGTCCGGCAAACCTGAGCATTCTGTCGAGGATGAGGCCGGGATAGCCAGCGAGGCGGTCGTACTCCTCATTTCTGTCCGCCATCTTGTAGCCATCCCAGAACTGCTCGCTCGTGATGCCCTTTTGCTTTAGCTTCTGAGTCCAGTGCGAACTTTCGCGATATTGTTTCCATTCTTGTGACCAGTCGACGATCATGATCTTTGATCCTCTCTAGCCCACCAGAGGCGGATAGACAAATACTCCCTCTTTGGTCACGTCCCATCTGAGCTGCTTGTGGAACTTATCGATGAACTCCTGATGAATGTCCACGGGGTCCATATCACTGAACAGATCCGGATAGAACCATTTGGCCATGTACGCCACAGATATTATAAAGTCTGGATTATAAGTCACATCGAATGATATCACATGCACTCTGTTATCCTGTATCGCCTTGGTTTTGGCCAGCTCCGGGCGATTCCGGATCTCGTCCCATACCATTTGCACATCTCCAGTGTCCGAGGTCTCATAGCCAGAGCTGATGTTTCCTCTGTTCCATCCTGCCATCTTGACTATGACCTGTGGGTCCTCTTTTACCACCCATTCCGGATCGACCTCTACCCAGCCTGTGGCACTGCCAGCGAGGTCTGCAGCCATGTTGCGTCCTCCAGCGAGCTCGATCTGGTAACCGGTGGCTCCCATGCTGGTGTGGGTCACATAAGGATCTGCGGTCTCGATGTAGACGCGGGCTCTCTGGTCATCGGGAAGCGAGTCGACCTTTCCCCGAACTTCATCAATTATTTCGTCACAGAAATCTATGTATTCCTCTGCTTCCTTCTTCTTCCCAAGAACAACGCCCAATGTCTTGATCTCCTTGAAGGTATTCCTGGCCTTGTAGAAGTCAAGGTGCACAACTGTAATTCCTGGAAGCTTCTTGTCATCTATCTCCTGTGCGGCGTAAGCTATCACGAGATCGGGCTTCAAAGACAAGAGCGCCTCGTAATCAGCGTCCCATCCTCCTATTGTGGAAAGATTTCTGTATTCAGGGAAAAATGCCTTTTTCTCAAGGTTTTTCTCTACGCCTATGACTTTATCCTCAGCTCCAAGAATCCTCAGGGCATCGGCAGGCTCATTCCCGTAAACCGCAATTTTATTTACCGGCTCCTTTATAGTTACAGTTCTGTTGGCAGAATCTATGATTGTGATCTCCTTTTCTGTGCCGTTTATGATCTGCTCGATCTGCTCAATGTCCCCCTCATCGATCTTGCCGTCGTAGTTCGCATCGGTCAGGCTTGTGGCAGACTTCGCTCCGCTGATGACGTCCTGCACAAAAGCTATGTCCTGCTCATCGATCAGGTCGTCCATGTTTGCGTTCCCATAGACGCCTAAGGTATAATCTGATGCGGCTCCGAAGATCACAGCCATCGAAAAACAGAGCATCAGCATAGACGCTATTTTAAATCCTCTTTTCATCTCATCACCTGCAGCCGCGCTCTTAAGAGTTGGGCATTAAAAGATAATATTACTAAGTCATAAGCTTTGCTAATAAAGTAATAAATTATAAAAAAATATAAAAACAGTAAACTCTTTAGCTCTCCACAGGCCTCAGGCTGAACCACGACCAGTAGTTGACCGGCCCATAGCCGTACATGGGCGTCCAGCCCTCCCAGCGATCCGTCCGGACGGGGTAGATTGCGTCTCCCCAGATAAGGGCGATCATGGGCAGGTTTTCCGCTACATACTCCTGGATGGCGGATCTAGTCTGTAAGAGCTCTTCTTGGTCCCTGGAATACATTGCCTTCTCTACGAGGTCTATGATTTTCTGGTCTGTGCTCGTACCGTACATCCCAGGCATATCCACATAGTAGCTGGCTGCGGAATCAGAGACCAAGTTGCCATATGGCGTGGATTTGCTGATGAATATGTAGTAGTTCCTATCTGTCCAGAGCTTCTGGCTGGCGATATCTGAACTGAGGGATTCAACAAAGGTGTTTAAGCCAACCTTTTGCAGTTCGAGATTGATTATCTCGGCAGCTCGTGCTTGCTGCGGCTTACTGGAATCGACATCAATTGGTATCTTAAGCTCAGCTCCATTTGGTGCATCTCTAAATCCATCGCCGGTTTTATCAACAAACCCAGAGCTATCCAAGAGCTCGTTGGCCTTTGTGATATTATGCTCCAACTTTGGCAGGTTGGGATTGTATCCCGGAAGCTGGGGGACGCAATAGCCTTTGCCCGGTACATCTCCGTATCCGGCAGCAATCATATCCACTAAAGCTTGGTAGTCTATGGCATAAGATATGGCCTGTCTGAACTCTGTGACATTAGTTGGATACTCTCGGAATCCAAAAACCAGATGAAGTGGTACGCCAATATCTGGAACAGTGACCAGCTCGACATTTTCGGACTTAATCAGATCTGCAGCATAAACACCGGGAACTGGATTGTAGTACTCAAGCTGTGCGTCAATATCTCCCTTCTTCAGAGCAAGAATCAGTGCATCTTGCGTCCTGTAATAATGCCATTCAATCTCGTCTACGGCTGGCTTACCGGAAAAGAAATTGGAATTGGCCTTGAGGTAAACGACCTGTGCATCTTTATCAAATTTTTCGAAGATGAACGGCCCGCACCCGACCATACCGTCAGGTCCGTCGTACTCTTTGGGATTCTCAACCTTTTCCCAGATATGTTTTGGTATGATCGAGGTGGTGGCTATCTCTGTGGTCAAGCTAGCCACAGCCACTGGCTCATTAAAGAAGACATTTACAGTATGATTATCAATGATATCTGAATGGTCCAGATAAGCATCATACCAGTAGCCTTGGCTGTAAAGTTTATTCTTTTTCCAATAATCAAAAGAGAAGGCTACGTCCTTTGCAGTAACGGGCCTGCCGTCGCTCCATGTGGCATTCTTGACCAGGCTGAATTTTATGGACTTTCCGTCCGGGGCAATTTCCCAGCTGCTGGCAAGGCCAGGCGCTATGTCGAGATCCGGTTGGTAGAGAACCAGCGGTGTATTTGTGAGGCTGAAGAAGTTCGCGCTATCATACCAAGGGCGAGCCAGCGAATTCCTGTCTCTTATACACATCTGACGCT
>JAUCQD010000148.1 GCA_030372945.1 Methanothrix sp.
CATCGTCCACAGTGAAGTACTCGTCCAGGTCTTTTCTGTGACCCCACACATCTCCTTCCAGCAGCTCGATTCCCTGCATGTCCAGGAAGACCAAAATTGCATTGGACATGGTCTTGCGGTAGGAGGGCGGTACCTGGATCATTCTAAGTCTTGGGCATCTTTGCATCAGATTAAGAAAGTCTACGTTGCTTGCTCTGAAAGCAAGATGGACTAACTTCTCGTTTGGGTTGAGATTTGGAATCTCAGTTCTTGCGCTTACAACTCTAAGTCTCATATGATCATCCCAGACATTCAAACGCATTCATATTATTAATAGACAATTCCAGTGCACACTTCTGTATAAATCAATTTCAAATTGCCAACTAATGCAAAGCAGTAGAAAATGATTTCAAGAATTGATTTAATGATATTTTTTAAAGAAAGCTGCCATAACTTATTAAAACCTTCGAAATTGACATGATAAAATATAGATTTTCTGTAAAGTAGCGGGAATAGATTTTTTACCTGAAATAACCTTTAGATAAAACATCCATAAAACACTATATATTCGTAGTTATTATATCTGCGTTAGCTTTATATAACACATTCGCGGTTGTGCTGCAGAATTAAGTTCGCATAGATTAAGTTCGCATAGGCGATCGTCTGGCTTTGAAGGCGAAGGGATTTTAAATAATAGGGGCTGTATAGGAGAAGATCTTTCATGGGCAGGGTAAAGCTTACAGAGACGGTTTTTAGGGACGCTCATCAGTCCCTCCTGGCCACCAGGATGAGGACCAGGGACATGCTACCCATAGCGGAGAAAATGGATCAAGTCGGATTCTTCTCTCTGGAAATGTGGGGTGGCGCGACGTTCGATACCTGCATTCGGTACCTGAACGAGGATCCCTGGGAGAGACTGAGGGCATTGAAGATGGCCATGCCAAACACACCAATGCAGATGCTGCTGCGCGGGCAGAACCTGGTTGGTTACAGGCATTATGCCGACGACGTTGTGGACAGGTTTGTGCAGAAGGCTGCCGAAAACGGGGTTGACATCTTCAGGATATTCGATGCCGTGAATGACATTCGTAACATGGAGCGATCGATAAAAGCTGCCAAAAAAATGGAGAAGCATGTCCAGGGTGGAATCAGCTATACCATTAGCCCTGTGCACACCAATGAGCAATTCGCAAAATTCGCAGTTAAGCTTGCAGAGCTTGGCTGCGACTCCATCTGCATCAAGGACATGGCCGGACTGATCACTCCCCAGAATGCCTATGATCTAATCCGTGAGATCAAAAAGGAGGTTAGATTGCCGGTAAATCTCCACACGCACTGCACCAGTGGCATGGCTCAGATGAGCTACTTTTATGCCTGTCAGGCGGGTGCGGACATCCTTGACACTGCCATGTCCCCGCTATCCGGTGGTAGCTCTCAACCCGCCACAGAAAGCCTGGTCGCAGCTCTACAGGGCACTCCTTATGATACTGGATTGGATTTGGAGCTTCTAACAGAGATCAAGAGATACTTCGAGAAGATCGTGGACATCTATGCATCGGTCTTCAATCCCATTGCAGCCCGACTGGACACCAATGTCCTAGCCTACCAGATTCCTGGAGGCATGCTCTCAAATCTCGTCTCGCAGCTCATCGAGCAGAAGGCAATGGATAAGTATGATGAGGTTTTGGCTGAGATACCGAAGGTCAGGAAGGATCTGGGATATCCTCCCCTGGTCACGCCCACCAGCCAGATAGTGGTTACTCAGGCGGTCCTGAACGTCATCACCGGCGATCGGTACAAGATGGTGCCAAAGGAGGTCAAAGACTACGTAAAAGGGCTCTATGGAAAATCCCCGGCCATGATAGATCCAAAGGTGAGGCTCAAGGTGCTCTGCGACGAGGAGCCCATCGTCGTGCGTCCTGCCGATCTGCTGCCACCAGAGTTAGAGAGTGCCAAGAAAGCGGTCGATGCCCTCGGCCTGGCAAAGAAAGAAGAAGACTACCTCACCTATGTTCTATATCCACAGGTAGCCCTCAAGTTCTTGCAGGGCGCAGCAGTGGAAGAGCCTCTGGCCAAAAAGCAGCCCTCTGCGCCAAGTGCATCGGTCTCCCTCAAGGCAGAACCCATTGCCCTGAACGTAGAGATAGATGGTGAATCCTACCTTGTGAAGGTGGCTCCAGCAGGAATGACCATCCAGGAGGCTCAACCTAAAACCCCCACTGATGGAGTTACAGTGCCCATGCAGGGTGTCATCATACGCTACCTTGTCAAGAAAGGCGATAGTGTAGCCAAGGGAGATGCCATTGCAGTTCTGGAGGCCATGAAGATGGAGCAAAACGTCTTGGCCAATAAGGATGGGACCGTCAGGGAGATCTACGTCAAAGAAGGCACAACTGTCGCTCCGGGCGATGCTCTGATGTCCATAGATTAGACTTCAAGCCCTCGATTCGTAGGGAGAGCCTTCGGGTTCCCCCCCAAGGCATGTGGAGTCCTGAAATTATTTCGCGTCTGTCCTAGTATGCGAAATAATTTCGGGACTCTACATATCCGATGACTAGCCAAAAGTTTGTTATATTCTGTCGGCGAGATCCATCCTGAAAATTGATGGAGAAGGTCATTAGCACCTGCATCTATTGCGGCTGCGGTTGCGGGCTGCTCCTGCATGTTGACGGTGGCAGGATAGTGGGAGCATCCCCTTCGCTCACCCATCCCATGTCCAGGGGCAGTCTCTGCATCAAGGGCTGGCTGGCAGCAGACTTCGTAGGCCATCCGGACAGGCTGAGAAGCCCCCTCATCCGTCAGGGCGATCTGCTGATCAAATCCACCTGGGACGAAGCCCTAGCTCTGACAGCGGCGAGCCTGCGAAGCATTCAGAAGGAGTTCGGGCCGCAGGCTCTGGGAATCCTCACCTCTGCCAAGGGAACCAATGAGGAGAACTATCTGCTGATGAAAATGGCCCGGGTCGCTCTGGGGACGAACAACGTGGACCATGTTGCCAGGCTCTGTCACGCCCCGACAGTTGCAGCCTTGGGCTTTGCTCTCGGAAGTGGTGCCATGACCGGCTCGATATCCAGCCTGCAGAGCTCCGATGCAATTTTGGTCGTCGGCTCTAATACCACTGAGCAGCACCCTCTGGTGGCCTCCTACATTCTGCGGGCCCGGTCCAGAGGAGCAAAGCTGATCGTGGTCGATCCACGAAAGACGCGCCTGGCGGAGCTGGCCGACCTATGGCTCTCTCCTCGCCAGGGAACTGATGTGGCGTGGATCAATTGCCTCCTGAATATCATCGTAAAGCAGGATCTGGCGGATATGCAGTTTATAAAAGAGCGCACCTACGGCTTCGTAGAGACGCTGCATACCGCGAGTGCCTACACTGCAGAAAAGGCCGAGGAGATATCGGGAATTCCAGCAGCTGATTTGGTCAAAGCAGCATCAATCTTTGGACTGGCGGGCCGCGGGGCAATCGTCTACGCCATGGGCGTCACCCAACACTTTCGAGGAACTGACATCGTCCAGGCCCTCGCCAACCTGGCTCTGGTCACAGGAAACGTGGGACGGGTGGGTACTGGCGTCTATCCGCTTAGAGGTCATCAGAACGTCCAGGGGGCATGCGACATGGGCGCTCTTCCCAATGTACTCTCAGGATACCAGCAGGTGTCCAGCCCCCAGGTCCGGGCCAAATTTGCTGAGGCGTGGGGAGGCCAGCTTCCCTGCGAGCCTGGGCTGACCGCCCTTGAGATGCTGTGGGCAGCAGAATCGGGAAGTCTCAAAGGCCTGATAATAGTCGGAGAAAACCCCGTCCTGAGCTACCCGCACACATCCAGAGTGCAAAAAGCCCTCAATGAACTGGAGTTCTTGGCGGTATGCGATATCTTCCCTACAGAGACCACAGCTCTGGCCGATGTGGTCCTTCCCGCTGCCTGCTTTGCCGAAAAGAATGGCACTTTCACCTCCACAGAGAGACGTGTGCAGCGCATCCGGAAGGCCGTAGACCCACCAGGAGAGGCCCGGGCAGAAATGGAGTGGATCTGCGACCTGACCAGACGACTGGGAGCAATTGCCGAATATTCATCGCCTGGCGACGTCATGGATGAGATCGCATCGCTCACTCCTATCTATGGAGGGATCAGCTACGAACGCCTGGGGCCAGAGGGGCTGCAGTGGCCCTGTCCTACGAAAGACCATCCGGGAACTGGCATTCTGCATGCCAGCAGCTTTCCGCATGGCCGGGCCCGCCTTCGCCCGGTTTTGTACCTCGATCCTCCTGAGACTCCAGATGCAGACTATCCCTTCATGCTCACCACAGGGCGAAGCATGTACCACTTTCATACAGGGACCATGACCCGCAGGACTTCTCTTTTGGATAGAGAGGTTCCCACGCCCTTTGTGGAGATAAATCCCGAGGATGCAAGGCTCATGGACATAAGAGATGGCACTAAAGTCAGGGTGGAGACCCGGCGGGGAAGCGTCTCTGTGGAGGCAAGGCTGGCAGAGGGAGTCTCCAAGGGCGATCTTTTCCTGCCGTTTCACTTCTCAGAGGCACCGGCCAATGCTCTGACAGCACAGTGTCTGGATCCGGTCTCCAAGATTGCGGAGCTGAAGGTCTCAGCAGCACGTCTGAAAAAGGAGGCACCATGAAGGCATTCCTGCCGAAGGACCAGCTCCCTTTACTGCTGGATGCATTAGGAGAGCGAATTGAGGTCATTGCGCCGGTGTCAACGGACGCGGGACCTGCATTTGTCACCTGGCATGGCCAGCCCATTGATCTGAAAGACAAGCCCCTCTCTCCAATCACAGAGTTCCTGCTTCCCCACAAAGAAGCGCTTTTTACATACATTCAAGAAGCAGGTCGCTACACCTTTAAAGAAGAGGAGATACCATCCCGGCTGCTGTTCGGCATCAGGCCCTGCGACCTGCACGCCATAGCCCTTCTGGACAGGATATTCGGGCGAGAGCCTCCAGACCAGGCCTACTTCCGCCGCCGCAGAGCCACAGCTTTGGTAGTTCAAAACTGCACTAGCCCCGGAAAAGAGTGCTTCTGTGCCGGGCTTGAGGCTGGACCTGAGGCCAAAGATCCGTGCGACCTTCAACTAACCGACATAGGGGACGGATTTCTATGCCAGGCCGAGACCCCGGCAGGGATTCTTATTCTGAATGCGAGCAGGGCCCTCCTGCAGCCTGCTCTGCCTGGGCATCTTCAGGAGAGAACAAAGCTGCTGCAAAAGGCGAGAAGGGCCATGCCACAGGATAGGTCCTGCTCTCAGATCAGGCAGGCTATGGAGAGTGCAGACTGGGAGGCTCTGGGTCGGGAGTGTATCTCATGCGGAGGATGCAGCTTCGTCTGCCCGGTCTGCCACTGCTTCAACATCCTGGACCTAGGCGTTCCGGACGGCCAGAGGCTGCGCTGCCGGGATTCTTGCATGTTCTCCGGATTTTCCCGGCTGACCGGCGGAGCCAATCCCAGGCGCACGCAAGGGCAGCGCCTGCGTCACTGGTATCAGGAAAAGTTCGATGTCATCCCTCAGATCACTGGCCTTCCTGGGTGCGTGGGCTGCGGACGCTGCCATCTAACCTGTCCTGCTGCCATAAATCGAGTCGATCTTTCTGTGGCTAGCCGTTTGATGGACGACAGTTCGGAGGCAAGAAGATGAACGAGTACATTCCCATGCAGGCGGAGATTGTGGATATCGATATAGAGTCTCCAAACACCTACCTGTTCACACTGGAGCTGCAAGATGAAGGAGCTGACTTCAGGTATCTGCCAGGGCAGTTTGTGATGATATCTGTCTTCGGACTGGGCGAGTGTCCCATCTCCATAGCCTCATCTCCCACCAGACGAAGCCTGCAGCTGTGCATCCGTCGTGCAGGACGGGTGACCAGTGGGATCATGGACTGTCTGGTCGGAGACGTGGTAGGAATACGCGGCCCTTACGGGATGGGCTTTCCACTGGACCGAATGATGAGGGATGTAGTCATCGCCGGTGGCGGCTCGGGATTTGCCACCCTTCGATCGCTGATCAACTACATCGCCGACCGCAGGGATGAGTTCGGCAGAGTGGCTGTAGCATATGGAGCGCGGACAAGCCAGGACCTCTATTTCATGCAGGAGTACAAGAGCTGGCAGAGCGCAGGAATGGAGGTAGCTGTGACAGTGGACATCGGAGATGAGTTGTGGAAGGGAAATGTTGGACTGGTCACAAGCCTCATCGACCGCTTTGACCTGACTTCTGGCTCTGCAGCCATCTGCGGCCCGCCAGTGATGATCAATGCAGTGGCCGAAAAGCTCATGGATCGGGGCTTTCATCGGGCTGATATCTACATCTCCTTGGAACGGCATATGAAGTGCGGGGTTGGCAAATGCGAGCATTGCTCCATCGGCCCCTACCATGCCTGCCAGGACGGACCGGTCTTCAGCTATGACCGGGTAAGAGATGCGCTTTGAACTAATTGGAGTGTAACTATTCAGCCACCCGATTTATCCTCAATATTTATTCCGAAACTTCGTGAATTATAAAGTGTGCGAAGATCAACCCAAAATTTAAATATTAGTTTCTGCTCACCAGAATCTGCCAAAGGCGTGACCGTGAAGCATGGCCGATCCTTTGGCGAAGAGCTTTTTTTAAGAGAGCTCTTCTCTCAAACCTTTTACAAAGTGCCCCGAGGTTATGCCTCCCAGGGCCATGGACCTGATGCTATCTTTCAATGTGCAAAGCCCTTCGGACAGGGATTTTTCCGTCATCTCGATGGCTTTTAGATAAATTTGAGCCATCTCGCGTGCGTACTTCTCGGTGCGGCCGCGGGCGTCCACTGCCACTCTGTCAAGACCAATCTCAAAGAGCTCTGGCATCCAGTCCAGAAGGCAGGTCTCTGCAGCGTTGAAGACGTGCGTCCTTTTTTCGTCGTCCAATCTCACGGGAAAGATGCGCCTGAAGTCCTGCAAGCCCCAGAACGTCAGAGCACCCGTATCTTTATCCAGAGATGGCATGCAGTCCTCGCTCACCATGACCTCCAGGTTGCCCTGGACCACCAGCTCTAGCCAAGGCACACTCTTGCTTTGGCGCGACATAGCTATCATCCTCGCCAGTTGACCTTTGGACAGCTCTGGAGAGAGCGTTAGAAGCTTGAAGGTCGGTGTGAGCGCCTGCACAGTCAGGTGATTGCACACGTTCAGGCCCGAAGCACCATAAATGCAGGCGTTAGGATCGGCTGCCATGACAGCCTCCGCTGCGCCAATGCTCTCAACCATTATCCCGTCACAGGCAATCTCAAAGAAAAGTGGCCGGACGAACTCAAGAAAGCCCTCTCTTGTAATTTTGGGCCACTTCCAGATCAGCTCTGCATCCCCGCAAATGGTCTTGGCCTCTTGCAGCAGCTCTTGCATTCTCTTTGCTCGATCTTTCTGCACCCCAAGGTGTGGCTCAAAATAAATATGCCTGCATCCGCCCCGGATCGCTCCTCTCACTGTCTCAATACTGTCAGCGTAAACTGAGAGCGTTGGAGCACGACCATCAAGCGGAGCGCTCTTCTTGGCCAATCTCAAATCGTCCAGACATCTTTGTGCCATTGCTATCTTCTCCTTGTCTGGACGGCGAGCTTCGAGAAGGGCTTGCTCTACCTTTGCAATTATTTCGCGCCTGAGCTGGTTGAGGTCTCCCAGTGGTGCGAAGAGGCCGCCAGGATAGTCCATCTCCAAATCTCTGATCACAAAAGGAGTCCTTCCGGTTCTTCGCAATTGGGCCTCGATCTGTTGGGCTGTGGTTGGACATTTTACGGCTTTCTGCATTTTGAATCCGGCTCGAACCCGGACATGAAGATCTCCGGCATCACCCTTTGGTCGTGCATCAACCAAAGGCACTCCGTCTTCCCAGCTGATGTAAAGGTCGATGGGGACCTTGGTCTTGGCATCGGATATGATCTTTTGGGCCTTGCGACTGAGTGCGGTGCTGCCAGTTAGGAATACTTTGGCCCCCGGCCTGACCCTCTCGGGGGTCCTCAGCCTTAGCAGACCGTCTTTGTAATGAGGCCTTTGCACCACAAGTCCCATCTCCTGGCCTGGCCAAAGGAAGACAAGTCCGTCGCCCTGCTCTGGAACCAGAGTCCCTGAAAGGCGCACAGCAGCCTCGCATCTCTGCAGATCAAAGGCGGCAACGCTCCCGATGAAAACCCCCCGGTTGTCAGACATCTGCCTGCCCATGACATCTTTTGCGCCCAGCAGATATCCTTCGGTAAAGTCGCGGTTGAAGGCCAGCGCGAGATCCAGCTCATCATCCTCAGAAGGCGACCAAGATCCGCGAGAGATGGCATCCAGCGCCTTTCTATAAATGCTGGTCACGATGGCCACGTACTCTGGAGACTTCATCCTTCCTTCGATCTTCAGCGACTGCACAGGAGAGTGCACGATCCTGTCCAGACTCCTGTAAGTGGAGAGGTCGCGGGTGGATATTATGAACTTCTCTTTAATTGGCACAGCCATCAGGTTCTTTGGGCGGCCATACTCATCTCTCTCACCTTTTAGCAGAACGTATGGTTTGCGGCAGGGCTGAGCGCACATTCCACGGTTACCACTGCGGCCTCCTATGGCCGAAGACAGAAGGCACTGTCCGGAATAGGAATAGCACAGTGCGCCATGCACAAATACCTCCAGGCCGACCCCGATGTCTTTCATCTTCTCGATCTCTTTTAGGGAGACCTCTCTTGCCAGCACAACCCGCTTGAACCCATTGCGGGCGGCCCATGCAGCCCCCTCTCGGCTATGAATGGTCATCTGCGTGGAGGCGTGCAAATTCAGATCCGGCACAATCTGGCGCGCAAGAGCTGCGACTCCCAAATCCTGGACGAGCACGGCATCAGCACCCATCCCGTAGATTTGCAAAATAAACTCACCAACTTCTGCAAGCTCGTCGTCCCTGATCAGAGTGTTGACGGTCACATAGACCTTCACGCTCCGCAGGTGGGCGTAGTCTATGGCCTGCTGCAATTCAGGCTCATCGAAGTTGGTCGCAAACTTTCTGGCTCCGAATCTCCTGCCGCTGAGATAAACAGCATCCGCTCCAGCGGCAATCGCGGCGCGCAGTGCCTCGGGCGAGCCGGCAGGCGCAAGGAGCTCAGGGGTTCTTATCAAGATAGATCTGCGATCTCTTTGAAGTCTCGAGTTCATAAGCGCTCTCCTCTCAAGACATTTCGGCTGAATGAGGAGCTAAACGGGCGAGCATACCTACATAGGTTATTTA
>JAUCQD010000149.1 GCA_030372945.1 Methanothrix sp.
TGATTGGCAGCCCGAGAGAACAGGGCAATACCGATATCCTCGTGAACGAGATCTGCAGGGGTTCAAAGACAGTGGGGCACGCAGTGGAGACTGTACGCCTCTACGACTACGAGATCCTGCCCTGCATCGACTGTCGCCGCTGCAAGCGACGGGAAGCAGACCACGCATGCTCTCTAAAGGACGGAATGCAAGTGATCTACCCGAAGCTTGAGGATTCGGACCTGATAGTCTTCGGGACGCCGGTCTACTGGTACGGTCCTACTGCAAAGATGAAGCTGCTGATCGACCGACTGCGGCCCTTCATTGAAAGCAGGAGATTGAGAGGCAAGAAGGGGATAGTAGTAATACCATCTGAAGAAGGGCCGGACTGTTGCGGGCCGCTGATGGAGATGTTTCGCAGGTCCTTCGATTATCTGGGCATGAAGATGGCGGGAAGCATACTGGCCAGAGCCTATGAGCGAGGGGAGATAGAAAAGAATCCCGAGGAGATCAGGAGGGCATATGAGCTTGGTGCATCTCTATCTTAGCCTATTTTGGTTGGAGAGGTCACAGGTGCATCTTCTTCTCAAAACACCTGGCTGCAAAGATCGCTGCCATGACCGCAGCCGTCCAGACAAAGGCAATCTCGAATAGTGGGACACCACCAGTCCGCAGGTATCCGGCCACCGAATCACCCTGCTTGGGTGTGAGGACGATGGCCTTCTTCGTTGCTTTTATATTCTTTAAAGTCTATAACAAGCATGTGAGTTTTCATGGGAGATACCATAGAGGTTTCCAGAGATATCCTCGAGCCCATAACAGAGCTTGTCAAGCTCGGACTGTATAGCGATGAAAAAGAGGCCTTGAAGAACCTGGTTTTAGAGCGGGCAGCAGCAAAGATACGCCATTTTGACTCGAAAATTGAGGAGATGGGGCTGAAATACAAGATGAACTTCGAGGCCTTCAAGCACCGAATAGAGGCAAGGCGAGGAGAGGAGGTCTTTGAAGAATGGGATGACTTCATAATCTGGGAGAGCTATGAGTCAGGGCGTGCTTATTGGAATGATGTGCAAAGACGGCTAAAAGGGCGCTCTGAATGAACGTCCAGGAGATCCTGGAAGCTCTCTCATCCAGTGATAGTGATATTGTCCTGGAGACCTCAATCATCACCTTGGTCCTGGAGCCAGGAAGACAGGCATTGCGTGCGAATGCCTCCTTGAGGGGGGATATAAACTCTGCATCAATGACTGGCAAAGACTTTAGGAGCTACTCATATCATCTTCTTAAAGGCGACCTTATGGTGCGAAGATGGGATAATGCACCCCATTGGCCAAGGGTGAAGACCTTCCCGCACCACCTGCACCTCAGTGATGAAGCATCTGTCGTCGAGTCTGCTGAAGCATTCATCGATGATGTGCTGAATGCGATCACAGAGATCATCAATAGCGGAAAAATCGATTAAAGAAGCTCATAGATGCATATTCTTCTCGAACATCCTTGTAGCAAAGATCACTGCGATAGCAGCCATCGCCCAGACATACGCAATCTCGAATATCGGGACACCACCGTTCCTCAATCCCTCTATGGCCTGTGTCAGAGGAATGATCTCGATCAGCACTCTTGCTGCCCCGGGATACATCTCCGTAGGAATGAATACCCCGCACAGATAGGTAAGGGGCATGGTGATGAAGATGCTCACAGTTGTCAGGTTGTGGGGATGGCGAACGGTTACACCAACTATGATTCCTGCCGATGTGAAGAATAGGGCCAGCCCGACGGTAAAGAGGATGAGGGCGACTACGGATATGCTAAAGCCAGGCAAAAAGAGCCAGACGGGCAGCAGAAAACATAAAACTGCAAAGAAAGCGATCACAATGCCCGTCAATAAGTATCCAGCCACTGCCTCATGGGGCTTAATGGGCGCGGCCATGGTGAGCAGCTCCAGATACCCATCGTTATTCTTGGACATCCAGATCTCAGAGCTGAAGTGCTGGTAGCAGACCTGCACCACGCACATCATCAAGATGCCGGGCAGCATGAACTGCAGATAGGACTCGCGGCCTGGCATCTTCACCATGGAGCCCAGGCCCACGCCTATCACCAGCACGAAGAAGACTGGCTGGATCAGGTTTCTAAGGGCGAAGTAGAATATGTTCTTTCGATAGTCATAGATCTCCCTCTCAAAGGTGACCAGGGAGGCAGACACCGCGCGGGGAATCATTCCCGCAGCCCCCTGCCGGTGAGCTGAAGAAATACGTCCTCAAGGCTCGGCTCCTTCAGGTTCAGCTCGTCGATCCCCGCCAGCCTGGAGGCTGTTACTACTATCTCATCCAAGGCCTCTTTGTCCCGCAGATGAATCGAGAGGCAACCGTTGGAGTTATGAAGGCTCATCACGCCGGAGATCCCCCGCAATGCCAGAAGATCTGCGGACGATAAGGGCCTGCGGGGCTTGAGGGTGAGGATTGAGTCGATGCCCATCCCCCTGCGAAGCTGGACAGGCGAGCCTTCGGCGATGATCCTGCCATGGTCGATGATGATCACCCGGTCGCAGAGCATCTCCGCCTCCTCCATGTAGTGTGTGGTCAGGATGATGGTCTTCTTCCGCTCTTTCAGCTCAGAGATGTAGTCCCAGAGGGCGTGCCTTGACTGCGGGTCAAGGCCGGTGGTGGGCTCGTCCAGGTAGAGGATGGGCGGATCGGTAATTAAGGCTCGCGCCATGAGCAGGCGGCGCTGCATGCCGCCTGAGAGCTGGTGGCCGTTCTTGGCAGCGTGATCTTGCAGATGGGCCCACTCCAGAGTATCCCGGGCCCGGAGCCTGGCATCGGAACGGGAGAGACCACGCAGACGGGCGTAGAAGTAGAGGTCCTCGGCTATGCTCAGATGGGGGTGAAGGCTGGCCTCCTGGGGAGAGATGTCGAAGAGGCGCTTGGCCTCGATCGGATCTCGGAGGACGTCGTAGCCGACCACCGTGATTGTTCCGGAGGAGGGGCGGACCAGGCCGGTGAGCATGCGGATGGTGGTGGTCTTGCCTGCGCCGTTGGGGCCCAGGAGGCCGAGGGTCTCGCCGGAATGGACGGAGAAGGAGACTTCGTCTACGACTTTGTGGGTGGAGAAGGATTTGGAGAGGTCTTCGACGAGGATCATTTCCTGGGAGTCCATTTTACTTGCGGAAGAGGATATCATACGATATATGCTTTTTCATCAGCTATTTCCAACTTCGTTGTAAGGACAGTAGTATTCTTTCCCAGACTTGGTTTTGTTGGCCAGGCAGCCACCGCCACATGAGGCGAATTGCGAACAGGAAGAGCAGCTCGCGTTCAGGTTGGCGACTTCGCGCTGCAAGCAGCTCCAGGCTTTGGCGACGCCATCTCCGTCGAGATGGCAGAGTGGATAAGGGAAGTAGGGGCAGGGCTTCACTCCGCCATCCACGTCAATGAACATGGCCAGCCTGCCGCCGGAGCAGAGGTTGGGCCAGCCGGATAGGCCCAATAGCGGAGTGTCTATGATGATCTCCTGAAGAGGTAGAGCACATAACTCTCGTAGCACTTCTGGATATTCCTCAAGCAAAAGGGCGTGTTTATGCTGGCGTTGCACGGTGAACATGTTTGGGCGAAAATTATGCTCGCGGCACCAGCCCAAGATGCTCGCCATCTCATCTTTGTTATCCCGGCAGATGGGAAAGACCAGGATCTTCTCGCCGGGAAAATCGTTTGTCAGACGCTCACCGTAGGCTAATACCCTTCGATGGTTGCCATTTTCGCCCAAAAGTTCGTCATGTTTTTCTGGATTCGGGGAGAGAAGACGCAAGCGCATTTGATGGATCTGATTTAAGGAAGGAGTCTGTTCCCCGAATCCAGCCCAAGTATCCACAGAAGTGCTCCAACCGCATTCATTCGCTACAGAAAGAATCTCTTTCAGACGGGGATCGAGAAATGGTTCGCCTCCAGCGAGAACGAGCACTGACCGCTGGCTAGCAGTCTTCATATAATCGAGAACCTGCAGGTATACCTGTTCATCCAAATCTTTGGAACCATCTTTCTTTTCGGCGCCGAAGAATGGATCGTAGTTATTCAGAGCCAGCGCAAGGATGAAGGGCTGGGAGACTCTTATGTCCATCACTCTTCTCCTCTCCCATTCAGCCAGCATAACGGATCAGGCGCCAGATAGTCCCCCGTGCGGGCCCAGGCATCTGCCCGGCAGCCCCGGCAAATGCTGACGTACTCGCAGCTCGGGCAGTGGCCTTTCAGGTTGTGCCAGTCGCGCAGGCTTGCGAATAGCGGGGAGTGGAGCCATATGTCTTTCAGGCTCTGCTCTTTGAGGTTTCCGGCAGGGATTCTGAGCTTGACGCAAGGATAGACATCCAGTTCTGGAGAGATGGCCACTCCGGCAATTCCCGCTGTGCAGCCGCCGACGATCTTTTCTTTATGTATAGATTTTTTCTTCTTTTCATCAAACCAGAAGTTTAAGGGGTCATCGTTAAGTATGCCGTGGTGAGCTGCTTCCTCCAGCGTGCTCTTCCAGGTACAAGGGTTGCTTAATGGGAATGGGTCTCCATGATCGAATCCGCACATGCGACCTATTTTAGGTACGGCGCCCACTTCCTGAGCGATTTGAGCAATTGTATCTAGATGGGGATAATTTGCTGAATTCATAGTACAAAGGAAAGATACTGGAGTAGTTCCTTGTAGATATATTGCGGCATTAACGGCACTTTCAAAATTGCCTTTACCCCTTAAGCTGTCGTGGACTTGCTTATCGCCATCTAAACTTATTTGCACACCATCAAAGATGTGGAAATAGCTTTTCGGGAATTCCTTCACTAATGAGCCGTTAGTAGTTAGAATAAGTCGTTTACAAACCTTTTTGAATTCTTTAGCCAAGGTAAAAATATTTTCAGCCAATAATGGTTCTCCCCCGGAGACGATGAGGAAACTTGGCATAAGCTCAGCAAACTGGCTTAAAATCAATGATGAATCATGCAAATCTACAGATGCTCCCTCCCTACGATAACAATAGTTGCATGACAAATTGCATCTTCCAGTAACTTCTAATACCACCAAATGTAAACCATAGCTCATTTCTCCTCCCAAAATATTAATTTCTTTTCTGCCAATCGATGAATAAATGCAGTAAGCTCTTGGTTAGCTGTTTCCCTAGGAACGTTATATTTGCTAACTACCAATTCTATCATGTCATCTACGGTATGTTTTCCATCACATAAATGCCATATCTCTGATGCATAAACTCCCATAACGAAGAGCTGATGCCCACTGTCACTGGCGGTCTAAAAGTGTCCAATAATGGCGGGATAAAAATGTCCACCTGCCAATCCCTTGGTGTGAAAACCAGGGGTAATGTGGATGTTAAACATGGAGGAGTTCCT
>JAUCQD010000150.1 GCA_030372945.1 Methanothrix sp.
GATGCTATTTGTTGCCATATGCTTTGCAATTTTCGTTGCAGGCTGCGTCGAGCAGGAGAATGCTGGAGACGAGAATGCTAAAAATGCAGCTGAAGGGGCCAGAGAAAAGCTCACAGTGACGATTTCCTCTCCAAATGCTGGAGAGATCCTGCAAGGAGATGATGAATTCAGCTTTGATGCTGTGATAAAAGGTGGCAGGGAACCTTACGAGTATAGCTGGAGCTCAAGCATTGACGGGGTCCTGTCAACGAGCAGATCTTTTAGCCAAGACCCGTCAAAGCTTAGCAAGGGAGGACATGTGATCATCTTAAAAGTTACAGATGCTACCGGCAGCTCGGGGCAAGGCAGCGTTCAGATCGAGGTGATGTAGAGGCATAAGCTATAGAGAAGCGTCTGATAGAGCATCCTTGCAGTCGCAGGACCTCTGGGCCGGAATATTTTGCATTGCCCTGTAGATTATTTCCCGGACGCTCTCACTATATTTTTTCATCAAGTCGGAGATCTCTGAAATGCTCAGCTTCTTTTTGCCTGCCAATCCACATGCAGGATTGGTAACAATGCATAGCGATGCATAGCAAAGAGCCGCCTCTTTTGCAAGGACTACCTCCGGGTAACCTGTCATTCCAACCACATCCCCGAACTGGCGCAGCATCATTATCTGGGCGGGGGACTCCAGGTGGGGCCCCTCCGAACAGACGTAGATGCCCTCGGAGACAGTTAGGCATAAAGAGCGCGCAGCTCCTGCAAGCAGGGCGCGAAGTTCTTGACAGTAGGGCTGGCTCATATCTACGTGAACAGCTTTATCCTCAAAGAACGTGTTGCACCTGGACTTTGTAAACTCCACAAAATCATAAGGCAAAAATATGCAGCCACTGGGGTGAGAAGACATCGAGCCCACGGTATTTGTGGATATAACACGCGCAGCTCCACACCTCTTGGCTGCAGAAATGATGGCGCGGTAATTGACCTTGTGAGGTGGCAGGTGGCCATCGCCATGCCTTGAGATAAAGACAACTCTCTGCCCTTTCATCCTGGTAAAGACGACGGGAACATTTCCGTAAGGCGTCTCGATCTCATCTGCCAAGCCCTCTAGGCAGAAGCCCACTCCACCAATCACTGCCAGCTCCGCATTCATGGAAATTTAAACCCTGGCGTAGCTGGACGCATCCCCCAGCTCCTCCTGTATCCTCAGGAGTTGGTTGTACTTGGCCGTGCGCTCAGACCGAGCAGGGGCACCAGTCTTGAGAAGCTCGCAGCCAAGGGCCACAGCCACATCCGCCAGAGCCGAATCCTCAGTCTCCGCAGATCTGTGAGAAGCCATTACCTTCCAGCCGGCCCGGAAGGCCATCCTGGCAGCATCGAAGGCTTCGGACACTGATCCGATCTGGTTGAGCTTGAGCAACAGGGCATTGGTGGCGCACATCTTTATGCCCTTCTCGATACGCTTTATGTTGGTAACATAAATGTCGTCACCTACTATTATCGTTTCTGGCAGCTTTTCAGTCAACCTGGCAAAATCGTCATAAGCCTCTTCTTCGAAGGGGTCTTCCAACAGGATGATCGGATAGGTATTCACCAGGTCTACATAATAATCGGTGAGCTCACCTGGAGAAAGCCTGTTTGCGTCCACTGAGTAGCCACCTTCCATGTAAAAGCTTGAGGCTGCAGAATCAAGGCCTATCTTGATCTCGCCTTCGTAGCCTGCAGAATCAATGGCGCTCATGATGGCGTCCAGAGCATCGCGGGTCTTGATGAGCGGCGGTGCATAGCCTCCCTCATAGCCCACATTGGTAGCGCCCACGCCGTATTTTCCCTGCAAGATCTTTCCCAGAGAGTGGTAGGTCTCTGCAGCCATGCGCAGGCCCTCGCTGAAGCTCTTCGCGCCCGTGGGCTGGATCATGAACTCCTGAATTGACAGCTCATTGCCAGCATGCTTGCCACCATTGAGGACATTGAAGGACGGGATGGGCAGCCGAGAAGTGTTCACTCCACCCAAATATTTGTAGAGCGGCATGCCACAGGAAGAAGCTGCAGCCTTTGCAGTGGCCAATGAGACGCCTAGAATCGCATTGGCTCCAAGATTGGACTTGTTCGGAGTCCCGTCCATCTCTATCATGAGATGATCTATCTCCCTTTGAGCCGAGGCATTCATGCCGAGCAACTCGGGGGCGATGACCTCATTCACATTCTTCACAGCCTTCAAAACCCCTTTGCCATTGTATCTGTCGCCCCCATCGCGCAGCTCCAGAGCCTCGTGGGTGCCTGTAGACGCGCCCGAGGGCACTGCTGCGCGACCGAAGCCGCAACATGTGTAGACGTCTACCTCGACTGTCGGATTTCCACGTGAATCCAGTATCTCACGAGCATGAATCTTCTCGATCTCAAATGACATGCCATATCACGCCAGGCACTTCGCAGCCTTCTTTATTAAAGGTTGGCGTCAAGAAAAATCAGACGTTAAAGACAAGTACCTTCAGGATTAACGTTCCTATATGGCCCAACTAGCCGAAAAAACCAAAAAATGCTGCATCTTCTGCGACATTGTCGCGGGCCTTTCGCCGTCTCATAAAATCTACGAGGACGATCTGTCCCTTTGCATCCTGGACATCAATCCCTTCTCCCGCGGCCACTGCCTTGTGATTCCCAAGAGGCATGTTCCATGGTGGCATGAGCTTACGGATGCGGAGAACGCCAGCCTTTTTCGCGTAGCAAAAGAAGTGGCAAAGAAGATGATGCTAGCTCTTGAGCCGGATTTCGTTTGCATGTATGCCAGGGGCAGAAGAATTCCGCATACACATATTTTCCTCGTGCCGACCTGCAAGGGCGATGTTCTGGACAGGTTCTTCAATGCACTGGAGCTGTTCCAGGAGTCACCTCCCGAGCTCTCGGCTCTGAGAGAAGATGCGAAGATGGAGGAGACAGCAGACCTGATCCGCAAAGCATAACACTTTTTTTGAATTTTTGAATTAAACATCTCATGGCCTTTTCGCGTACGTCAACATCACAAGCATCTGCCCTTGAGTTTTAAGAGACATCATTTAGAGATTGGACTCAATCATCTCCTTCATGCACCATCGCCTCCTCCGCGGACCAGCAGCACAGGAACAGCAGATTGCTGGACCACCTTCTCAGCCACGCTTCCCAAGAGAAATCTGTCAATGCCCGTCTTTCCTACGTTGCCCATGATGAGCAAGTCCATTCCGGATTCCTGTGAGATCCTGAGCAGCTCAGCACTCGGATCTCCTTCGGCAATGATCTTTTTGCATGGAACTGTGGCAGAACGAGCCATATACTCGACGTACTGCGTCGCCTCACGGCCCTCCTTCCTGTCTCTTATACACATCTGACGCT
>JAUCQD010000151.1 GCA_030372945.1 Methanothrix sp.
AGTTAGCTAAGCTTGTTATTGAGGAATATGAGAGAAAATATCCTGAGGCCATTAGCTGCCTGGAGGAAGGGCTGGAGGACTCACTCCAGTTCTATAACTTCCCGGAGGTGGACAAGCGGCGCATCTCATGTACTAAAGGGCTGGAGGGGATCAGGCAAGAGATTCGGCTATAAAGCCGGGTGATGGGAGTGTTTCCTTCGGTGAGCTCATACCTGAGGCTCATTGCTTCATACCTTATGGAGTACAGAGAAGACTGGGCTAATTATTATGCCTACATCAAAGGCAGGTGTTAGAAAGTTCGGTTGTTCAAGCTGCTAACTGAGGCTTAAAATGGAGAGATTACGGTGGCCAATTTGATAATATGAAAGCGCCAGAGCCCCTTGTTGCCTAGAATAGAAGGCAAGGAGGTAAGGCAAAATGACCAGGTTTTATGGGTGCGATGCTCATAAGAATTATTGTTTATTCACCTGGGTTGACGATTCTGGTGAGTCTGGACCATTCTTCCGGGTCAAAAACGAGCGAAGCGAGTTTAAAGACTATCTTAGCACTCTTCCCTCGGGATCTCCTATTGCTTTAGAAACTGTTGGCAATTGGTACTGGATGGTTGAGGAGATGGAGAAAGCTGGCCATCTTCCCCTTTTGACTAATGCAGCTAAAGCTAAGGCGATGATGGGCAAGATCAACAAAACGGATAAGCTGGATGCCAGAGGTCTGGCTACTCTTTTACGTAATGGCACTCTGCCCTCAGTTTGGATACCGCCAGGTGAGCTAAGGGATAAAAGGGAGCTATCAAGAACGAGGATGGCTTTGGTGCGGATGAGGACAATGATAAAGAATCGAGTTCATGCGATCTTGTCCAAATATGCTCTTCACATGGATGAAATAAGCGATATCTTTGGGCTGAAGGCCCGCCATGTCCTGGAAAACAAAGCCCAGGAGCTTCCGCCATATACCCGGGAATGTTTATTTAAGGAGTTAGAGCTTCTGGATGAGGTGGAGCAGAGAGTTCACCAGGTGGAGGCCGAAATTAGGTTGATAATGACGGAGACAGAGGAGATAAAGCTTCTGCGGACTATTCCCGGGGTTGGCTTTACTCTGGCTGTGGTCATAGCTACAGAAATAGGTGATATCAATCGGTTCCCAGGGCCGGAGAAGCTGGCCAGTTACGCTGGTACTGTTCCACGAGTTAAGGCCAGTGGAGGAAAAGTTTTTCATGGTCCAATTCGACCGGATGTTAATCGCTATCTCAAATGGGCTTTTGTTGAGGCGGCTAATACGGTAGTAATCTTTCATAAGAAGTGGGCTAATAAACATGCAGCCAGGCTCTACTTCAGATTAAGAGCCAGGA
>JAUCQD010000152.1 GCA_030372945.1 Methanothrix sp.
GGATTGCTCCTGCCAGGCCGAGCAAATTTCCAATGGTGTGCGCATAAGGCAGCTCTTCGCTGGTCACTCTTCCATCCAAGGTCGTCCCGAAGTCCATGGAGAGGCAGGGGTTTCGAAAGTCCACGTCCGTCCAGCGGCTGCCCTCTTTTATGCCTGCGGTGGCCAGCTCGCCTTCCATCTCATTTGCCACGACTTCAACGCCCGTTGAACCTTGCGGCGGGAAGCACGAGGCCACTGCGCCCATGAAGATCACTTTGTCGATCAACGTGTAGTTTCTGAACTTGTCGATGATGTTATGAATGCTCATAGCAGGTGTCATGAGCCTTGGAGGGACGCCAGCCATGAGGCAGCCCTGTGCCAGAGCCTGAATGAATGCGCCGACTTGATCTGGCGAGTCAAGCTCTGCAACGACGCCCGTCGATCGCACGACGAAGTGCAGATCTGTCCTGATGTCCAGCCTGGCTCTTTCGTGACTTTCCACGAGTGTATCCCTCACCAGCTCAGCTATGGACTCCCTCGTAAGTGCTGTGCCGTTGATGGTGTGGGCAAATATCTCTTCTCCGGCTTTGGGAGCTCGCACGTCTCTTGTCATCTTAACAGTTTTATTGACAATATATGTCCTGCCGGCATTCATGTCCGTAGCAGTGAGGATGCTTTTGGTAGTAGTATTTCCAACCTCCACCGACGCAACGATGTAATAGGGCTTGGTCTTGAGATCAAGATAATTTGCAGAAGGACTTTGTGCAATGCGTGGTTTTGGTTTGGACTTGAACAGGCCGCAAAGGTTCATGATGCGCTGTGAAGAACTCTTGAGCGTTAAAGGCTTCGGGTCGAAAACCGCCACTTCGGCGATTGCGACCATTGCTCTTCTGCGTGGCAGGGTATCAAAGGTCCAAACCTTCTTCGCCGCTCGATTCTGCAGGCCCTGGAATTGCAGCATGCAGAGAGGATGACCATTTGGCGAGCACATCTGCAAGCTCTCTTTTAATGACCGGCTTGGCAATAAAATCTGACATTCCAGCCTGAACGCACCTCTCTTTGTCTTCCTTCATGGCAGAAGCCGTCAGGGCGATGATGGGAATATTTGGATTTAGGGCCCTTGAGTCAATGCGGCGAATTGTGCGGGTGGCCTCGAAACCATCCATCTCCGGCATATGACAGTCCATCAAGACCAGGTCGTAGGGAATGGTCTGCAGCGCTCTGACAGCCTCCAGACCATTGGCCACAGCATCTGCCTGGTAGCCCATGTTTCGCATCATCGTCAATGCAACCTTCTGGTTTACTGGATTGTCCTCTGCCAGAAGGATGCGTATCTTGCGCCTGACAGAGCCTTGTTGGCTTGGCGGAGCAGTAGAACGCCCTGCAGGCTCCTCGAATGTGACTGTGGAAAAAGTCGCACCGGTCGATGAGAGCCCTGCGGATGGCTTTTTAAAAGCTGCAACAAACCAGAAGGTAGATCCTTCGCCTTCACGGCTCTCCACACCAATCTCTCCTCCCATCAATTCGACCAATTTCTTGCAGATGGCCAGGCCCAGACCAGTCCCGCCATATTTGCGCATGGTTGAGCCATTCACCTGGGTGAATGGTGAGAAGAGGACCTCCTTTCTATCTGCCGGAATGCCGATGCCTGTATCGCTGACTTGGAAGCGAAGGGCGACAGTCCTCTCATCAGAGCTCTGCAGGCAAACGCGAATCGATACCCTGCCCTCTTCTGTAAACTTCACTGCATTGCTCCCCAGGTTGACCAAAATCTGGCGCAGCCTTCCTGGGTCGCCTCTCAGGTGCGCTGGGACTTTTGGATCGACCTGACATATCAACTCAAGCCCTTTCTCATGAGCACCGAGGGTCAAAAAATCGATGATATCCTTGAGCACAGAGTGCAGGTCGAAGTCCAGGGTCTCCAGCTCCACTTTGTTGGCTGCAATCTTGGAATAGTCAAGGATTTGGTTTACAATAGAGAGCAAGTTCTCGCCACTGATATGTGCGAGAACTGCATATTCACGCTGTTCGGCATTCAGGTTCGTGTCCATCAGCAATCCGATCATGCCGATGATGCCATTCAAAGGGGTGCGGATCTCATGGCTTATGTTGGCCAGGAACTCGCTCTTCGCAGCATTTGCCTCCATGGCCTTCTCAGCCATCTGTTCGGCATGCCTAGTGGCCTCTTCCAGTCGCAGATTCGCTTTCTTCAGCTCATTTTCTGCCTGCTTGTACCTGGTGATATCGCGGATAGACTCAATTGCTCCTACGACAGATCCGCTGCTATCGTACAGCAGGGAAGCAATGCACCATATGAATACATTTTTCCTGCCGAACAGGTTGGAAATCTCAGTCTCTGCGATCAGCTGATTGTCCTTCCTGGAAATAAAGTAATATCTCCTATCGATCTTCGCCTGGTCCATGAAGAGGTAGTCGAT
>JAUCQD010000153.1 GCA_030372945.1 Methanothrix sp.
TGTGCACGTCTGAGGAGTAATCGTCGCTCCGGCCGTCATCCCGTCAACTGCAGCCTTCATCCCTTCCCCCTTCGGGGTGGGGAGAATTCAATTGCCACGAGTGGGGATTATTGGAGTGCCGCTGACATGCCACCCGTTCGATATCATGAATAAGAGCCTCGATCTCTCTTGCTCTACCAACTTGAATGAGATGTTGACCGGTTCTTGGGACAACTCCTGCCCTGAGAGCTTGGAGTAAAGCATCCCGGTCCTTAGGTCGGATTGTCGTCACGCCCCAACCTCCGAGAGTAGATCTTGACGAACTTCAAGTGGATCATCACCTTCTATTATTGCCTGTTGAACTTTCTCGAATGAGGCTTCGTTAATCCTCTCAATCGCGCCATCCACCATTAGACCATGATCCAAGCAGATCTCGCTGAACTCCTCGCGACTCCACTCAGCACGAGATAGCAGAACAGCGAGCAGTTGGGAATGCCCCAGGTCAAGATCAAGAAGCCGCTGGCTGTCGACATCGCACTCAGCTGATTCATCAGTTTCTGTTTCCAGCTCTTCTCTGCTTTCAGAGAAAACTGCACCGAGTAGAAGAGCTGCCTTGGCTGAATCAACCTTAAGCGCCTCGATCTTGTCCATATCAAGGCGAGTTTCTGTAGTTGTTGAGAGATCAGCGGGCTTTGGAATGGCGTATCCGGATGCTCCGGGAATAGGCGATCTGATGGAAACTGGTTCGGTTGCTACACCATGCAGTCTTCCGTACAACTCCTGCGCGCTCAATCCGAGCAGAGTGAAGATCCTTTCCAGGACCTTAACCTCAACAGGAGAGACGGTACCGTCTGCCTTAACGATTTGAACCATAAAATCGCCGATTGTTGATTTGGTGAGTGGGTCAAGTGTGTCAAGCTTTCTCTGTAGACCAGTAAACTTAGGTGACTCTACTTTAAACAGCTCAAGCTTCGCCCTGAGTCGTTCAAGGTCCGCCTTCGATAGGTGAAGCCAGGAATTCAAGTGACCAATCAGAACATCCTGCTCATGAGTATCGAAGGTGCTGTCAGCCATCGCGGCAGCTGAGGCGAGTTGAATAGCCAATGACCCTGACGAAACATTCTGCAGAGACGGCTTCTCTTGATCCTGAACAGCTTGAGAGAATAGAACGATCATCGACTGATCATTTGGGAGCTTGCCTCCGAAGCGAGTATCCGGCTCAATGCAAATAGCCCTGTCTTCTAGGCCGCATGCGATAGCTTCATATATGCTCTTGGTAAGATTCAGGCAGCCGAGTGACCTTAACAGTTCCGAAGCTGGCATCACCTTGAAGGGGGCAGAATCGCTTAGCGATTCCCGTATCATGGCGATGAACTGTTGGCATTCCTGAGGCCACAGATCTGCTGGGAGAAGAAGACGGGCATCAGCTTGCACTTCCGGGGCTACTCCATTGCTACGCTTCCTGATGGTAGTCCTACTGCCTTGCACGCGGCTAAATGATTGGAGCCTTGAGGCCGCTAGATCTCCGATGTCTTTCAACTTTCCAAAGGGCTCAGCCAAGGAGCAGACGTCTGGTATACCTGTATCGATGGAAATGACTTCTTGGCCAAACGACGAACTGGCAGTCTTGTGTTGCGCCTTGAGCGTGGTTCTTGGCCTAGGGAGCGAAAACCCGGAACCGTACTTCTTCTGATACTCCGACTTGAAGATCTCTGCAAATTCCATAGGGCATTTCCGAATAGCTGTTCCTATCTTGGAGGTTCTGGTGCTTAAGAACCACGCAAGTGCCCAATCACTAGAAAGAGCCATCTCTTTCAAGGCCATATGACCGATCCCCAGACGCAGGCTGAACTCAAGTCCAAGGCCATAGCGGTACGGATGAATTACTGGTGCTTCGAGGCTTGGCACAAGCTGGCGCTTTGCGTTCAGGAAGTCGAGGAGACTTCTCCCATATCGATGGACACTTTCGCTCCCTCGAGAGACGTTCATTAGCCAGCCGATAGAACGCTCAATCTCTGGAATCTCGATCTCGGCAGCATTGCTGTTTATCGCATCGTGGAGTGCTCTTCTTTCAAGCCCGTAGAAGTATAGAAAAACATAGCCAGGATCAGGCATTCTGTTAGGCATACCTTCAGACAACCAGAGAAGATATGAAGCTCGAGCTGCAGGCGAGGCTTCGCTATAAGAAGGCCAGTAATCAAGGTTTCTTACTGTGTAGTCTGCGGCCGTTCTGTCTACCTTAAGGTGGGGGTTTATCAAAGCTGGCTCAACTCGAGACGTCCATGCTGCGCGGAGGCCAGATCCGAGATACACCATCCCGTATGGAATTGTGTATCCAGCGACCTGAACAGTTTTCCCCTTGGGAATCCAGTAGCGATCGGAGTCATCTGGCCGAATCTGAGTAGGCCGTTGAAGCGTTATCGATCTAGATCCAAATGGGGGGGATGTGCTCCCAGACATTGTCGATCGTAGTTCAATGGCTGTGATGTTTGACTCTGTATGAACTCGCTTTGTTGTTGATAGGCTTGATTTAGACGGCTGTTCTGGCGTAGTCTGTGCTGGCTTCCCTTGCCTTTGCTTTATGAAGATGATTGCCCCAAAAACTAGCCCTACTACTAATGTGACGGCTCCGAAGGTTGTCTTGGCGACCGAGATGACGAGACCGATGCCAAGAAGAACTAGGAATACACTGGTGCATCCGTCGCTATTTCTTGCCGCCATGACTTGCCCTTCTACAGACATAAAAGGTCTCGTATGGTATCCCCGAGTTATCGCAAGGTCAATGCCTGCATCATGGCTAAATCGCCCCGGGGTTGCCGGAGGCTCCATGAGTTGAGAGGATGGGGCCATGGTAAAACAGAGCAGGTTTACGCTTGAGGTTCGTGAGCGGGCCGTGAGGCTCGTTCTGGAGAACACCGCAGAGTACGGTTCGGAGTGGTCGGGAAAAGTATTGACTGTTTCAAAAACCTCGTCGAAGCGGTGATCGAGCCTTCGGTCTGAAGCGTGGCGACTCCTACGACAATGCTCTTGCCGAGACGATCATCGGGCTCTACAAGACGGAACTCATTCATCACGAGGGGCCCTGGCGCGGGATCGACCAGGTGGAATACCAGACGCTCGAGTGGGTGGACTGGTTCAACAAGGTGAGGCTCCTCGGGCCGATCGGGAACAACCTTCCGATAGAGTTCGAGAACCGGAACCTTCAACGCCAGGTGTGCCGGCCTTGGCGACTAACAACACGTGAAGGTTCTACGGGAAGTTGGTACAATTCAGGTTCGTTATGTCACGTCGACAAAAGACAATAGTGGCCTTATGAATACTACTGATCACGGACTCCTCCTGTGTTTGTCCAGCTCCGGGGGTAGAATGTGAATGTAGTTGACAATCGGCTAATCGATTCACTGAACAGCGGTAAATGCTGGGCTTTTGTTGGGGCTGGAATATCTGTTTCCTGCGGATATCCAAGCTGGGAATCGCTTCTAGATAGGGTTTGCATCGATTTCAACATGCAAGATCCAGAGGCAATCGCCCAAGTTCAAAACTACAAAAAGAATGGTGATTATTCCCAAGCTTTCTCTGTTCTTGAGCGAATCTACACCCGCATTCGACTAGAGGAAGCTGTCCGGTTGTACGTCTCACAAGCGCAAAGTCCCTCTCCTCTATCAAAGTTGATCGCGACCTTCCCGCTGGAGGGCATTGTAACCACGAACTTCGATTCGAATCTCGAACGAGTACTTCCATCACACTGGGTAGCTGTAGGTAACTCGTTAAGTGAGACACGAAAAGTCAATCGCGATGTACATTCAATTGTATGGCATATCCATGGAGCCGAGTCTCTTGCCGATGATCGCTCAAGACTTATTATCACTAGCGAAGACTATGCCTCAATATACAGTGATGCAACGAGAGTTACTGATGCATTAAAAGCTATTGTAAGAATGAAACATGTGATGTTCCTTGGTTACTCATTTAGAGATCAGGATCTCCTTCATCTCCTTGCGCAGGTTCGTAACCATGCACTTCCGGGTATTCCTGTCTTTGCGTTTCTGAGTGGAGGGACGCACTCAGATGCGCAAAGATACTCCGAAAAGTATGGCATCGAGGTCATCTCGTACGACGTCGTCAATGGTGACCATTCTGAGCTCAGCGACATACTTAGATTTTACTCTGCCTTTACTGTACCAACAGCGATCGGAATAGGCCACGCAGAAAGAGAAGATGATCCTGAAACAGCAAGCATGATAGTCCAAGCAGCTTTAAGAAATGAGTCTAGCGAAACCTCTCTTGACGCCGCATTGATCTCGTCGGTTATTGCCTCATTTAGAGACCCAAGACAGGCTTTATCTCTTAGCGACATCGGACATGCTGACTCCGTGAGAAGAGCGCTGGATCTTGGATTGATAGTCGTTGATGAAGACCAAGCTGTACTTTCTGAGTTAGCAGTCACTCGAATGGAAAATGGAAAAGCAAAGCTTGAACTCATTGAAGATCGGTTTAGAAGAAGCCTTGTGCATAGGGCGGATCAATCACAAAAATCCTATTCCAGTGATGAGATAGATTCAATATCTGAAGCGTCGTTCGGCGCACTTAAGACTTTATCGTTAAACCGTGGTATGTGCCTTGCGCGGCAGATAGACGGACCTACTGCAGGAAGTCCAAGAGGAATGGCAAACTTGATGAGTGGTGTGCAAGATCATCTCAGATCTTGCGCAACAAAGAGGATTGCCATGGGTACGGTGGAAATATTGCAGGGGGTACTGTCGGAACCTTCAGATATCGAACGCGAGTACTTGGGACTTCGAGTAGAATGCTATTTTGGACTTCACTTCCTTAGGATTCATCCTTCTCAACGCACCATTCTCAACAATCTACTGTCGGCTACGACATTTGTACTTGATTCTAGTTTCCTGATACCGCTTATGGCAACTGATTCCCCAGGTCATTCATCAGCAAAACGATTACTGGATAGGTTGCATCAGAGCCGATGCAGATTGATCACTACGACTATGCTTGCGGAAGAGGTTGCTGAACATGCGCAATGGGCATTTCGATTACTAGAAATAAGTGGGTCTAAGTCTGATGCAGTGATGAACTCGATTCGCGGTGCTTGTGGTTACAGGCGTAACGAGTTTCTAGATGGTTACATTACGTCTCCATCGTTCGGACCCAATGTGCCACATCACCAATACTTTGACGCTACCTTGAGATCAGGTACATCGCTCCCGCAAGTCACATCACTGTCACTGGCTCTTGAGGATCTAGACATAGAGGTTGCCGATCTTGCCGATTTGTTCCCAGATGATCAGCGCCTTATCTTGCGAAGAGATTCGGGTGCGATGGAGATTGAGAGACGAAGAAAGGAAAACGGATCATATACACGGCCAAGCCAAGTCGATGCTGAAGCGGAAGTCGTGGTTATCGTCGATCAGTTACGGAGAAGTAGGAATAGCATCAGTCCTGATGCCTTCTTTATCAGCAACTCCAGGGTGGTAGACAATATCCAGGGCTATGCTAATAGGCTCACATTGTCCCCTGCACTAGCCCATAGTCTACTAGACTCTGTCGCACCCCTAAGCAGTATCCATCCTGAGGAAGCCTTCAATCAGCTGCTTGCTGATCTAGCAGGAAGTGGATTACATCTAGTTCCGAGAAATGCACTGATACGAATCTATGCCCCAGAAGTAGACTCTTCACGAGTATCACTAAAGTCCCTATGTAATGAGCACAGAAATTTCTTAAGAAGAAATGCCATAGATCCTGATAGGGCATTCCAGAATGTTGACCCATTAGATCTTCCCCGCATGGCTTCATCACTTGGCATCCGTATGGTTGACCAGCTTCAAAAACGGAATGAGCAGCTCGGAAACAAGCTTGAGGAAACTCTTTCGTCACTAAAGAGCATGTCTATAGAAACTAATGAGTTCAATCGCTGGAAGAAGGCGAAGGCTGAGAAAAGAAGCAAGTCAAAGAAAGCTAAGCGCAGAGCAGCTAGCAAGCATGGCGGTCATAAGCGAACTCGGTAGAATACATGTCATTCAATGTGCGCACACCAACTGGCTATTAAGAGCCTATCCGTAAATAGGAGCAACCTTCCTCCAGCATATGATCGCTGCTGCCAGATGTAGCAGAGCCAGATAGCTCTCTGTCTTCTTCTCGTATCTCACGAGCAGCTTCCTGAATCGATTG
>JAUCQD010000154.1 GCA_030372945.1 Methanothrix sp.
TGCCCGACGATCTTTCGGACCTGGCGTACAGGCAGGCCAACGAGCTGGCCTTCCAGCGGTACGACCTGCAGCCGACGGCTCTTTCCTGTAGGTTTGGACAGCCATTCACGGACCTGCGGGGCACGAGCATGATCGCGCCAGACCGGTTCGAGCCGGGTCAGCGCCTCCCGCCCGGCGATGGTTAGGTAATAGGCGGTCTTTCGGGTGATGATTGGCTTGCCGCGGATTAGGCCAGAGGGCTCTCCGGTCGGCTTTCGCACAGTTAGCGAAGCGTGCACTCCCAGACTCATCAGCAAGTACATCAGTTGGCTGGACAGGGTCTCTGAAGTCGTTGCACACGAGATCATGCGTTGCCCAAGGGTGCCATCCCCGAGGAAATAGCCGCGCAGGAAGGCCATCTGTAACGGCTTTTCAGCGTTGAACACCATATCCGGGATGGATTTTTTGGCTGCATCCAACCGGTCGGACCCGAAAAGTAGCTTAAAGAAAGTGCTGACAACGCTGTTCTGTAGGCGCAGCTCACTGACGCGGTCCGACGCTCTGTAGAACACTGGTTCGATCCCAAACACGGCGCGAAAAGCATCGGTTAGCTCATTGATAAAGGCCTTGTTTCGCCTGCCAATTGCCAAGCGAATGCCACTCCTCTGGCTGAGTGAGCCTTCTGCCACGAAGAAGCCAAGCAGCATCATCAGCGATTCGCTGATGGGAATGTAACGCGGCAGGGCTTGATCCGCGTGATGCCGGGGAGTCAGCACGATATCTTCGCCAAGATAGGGCAGATCAGAGGAGCGCAGGCTGCTAAGATATACATAGTCGCGGACCCGGTTCCTCGGCGCGGCACGATATTGGGTACGCCAGATATGATCGAGCCGACTATCGCCCACCTCCACCTGAGTCAGAACGGCATCGTCCTCCAGTTCCAACAGTTGGACGTAATTCTTAAAATGGGTCAGCGTAGGCCGCGATTCGCCGCGCTCCCAGGCGTAATAGGTGACGGGCTGGGAAATCCCCACTGATAAGCAGATCGACTTCTGGCTGATGCCCATTGCCTTTCGGCGGGATTTAAGAAGCTCTCCCACCCGAGCAGGTATGGTCACTCTGGCCTCAGTCATCTGCGGATCTTCGGCATAATCGGCGCGCACACTAGCTTTGAAATACTCCTCTACCCCTGGACCTCGGGCAACGATATCCGAGCCGAGCGCGCTACCGGCTTCGATAAATAAACGCAAGAGGTCGATCCGCTGCGGGGCTACGCCGGTCAGCGGGGCGTGAGAGGGTGCTACGAGCAAATCGCCGACCACAATCTCATCGCCACGCTTCAGCTGCTGCTTGCCCGATGAATCGGCCACAAAAACGCTGTGTTCGCCTGTAACGCGAACAGAGCGACCGTAGGCGGTCTCGATCTCATAAAGCGGCCCAGTATGATCGTGCCGCAGGACGCTCTTGATGGGTTTGAAACGAACCTCACCTGACTTAGGATCGAAGCACAGCACATCGTAAGCTGAAGGATTCTCACCCTTTTCGATCAGGCGATCAATGAATGCACCCACTTTCACGGAATGAAGAGTGCCGTCTGCATCGCGTACAAATGTCGGTTCTTCACCATCGACGCTCATGATTACTACCTTGTGATACCTGGCCTTTGAGATGTCGAAGTCGTCTCCTATGCCAGTGCCAAAGGCCACAATCATGTTTCGAATCTCACTGTTCTTCAGGATCTTGTCAAGCCTGGCCCTCTCTACATTCAGGATCTTGCCGCGCAAGGGCAAGATGGCCTGGAAATGGCGGTTGCGGCCCTGTTTGGCGCTGCCTCCAGCCGATTCGCCCTCGACTATGTATATCTCGCACTTTGAGGGATCGTTGTCTGAGCAGTCTGCCAGCTTTCCCGGCAGGCCTCCAGAACCCAAGGCGTTCTTTCTCCGGGTCAGCTCCTTGGCTTTGCGGGCAGCCTCTCTTGCGCGCAGCGCCTCAGCTGCCTTCTCCACGATGGTTGTGGCAACCAGAGGGTTCTCCTCGAAGTATTCGGCCAAGCCCTCAGAGACCATCGACTCGACGATTCCTCGAATGGAGCTATTCCCGAGCTTCGTCTTGGTCTGGCCCTCGAATTGTGGATCTGGGAGCTTCACGCTGATGACTGCAACCAGTCCCTCGCGCAGATCCTCGCCTCCGAGCTTTGCCTCGCTCTTGATCAACTTATTCTCTCGCGCATACTCATTCACAGTCTTGGTCAGAGCAGCACGAAAGCCCATCAGGTGGGTTCCGCCCTCACGAGTATTGATGTTGTTGGCGTAGGAGAAGATGTTCTCATTGTATGAACTGTTGTACTGCAGGGCAACCTCCACCTGCGTTCCATTCTTGCTGCGGGAAAAGTACAAAGGAGGCTTATGCAGTGCCTCCTTGTTTGCATTTAGATACTCCACAAATGAGATTATGCCGCCTTCGTAGCAGAAGTCGTTCTCTTTGTCAGTTCGCTCATCCTTCAAGGATATCCTGAGGCCGCGGTTGAGGAACGCCAGCTCTCTCAGCCGGGAAGAGAGTGTGTCGAAGTTGTATTCCGTGTCCTCGAAGATCGAGCCATCCGGCTTAAAGGTGACAGTGGTACCAGTACTGTTTGAAGTTCCCTTGACTTGGACATCGGAGACAACGTTTCCGTGCTCATATCGCTGCCAGTAAACCTTACCGTCTCTCCTGACCTCCACCTCAAGCCACTCGGAAAGAGCATTGACCACTGAGACTCCTACGCCGTGCAGGCCGCCGGAGACGCTGTAGGATTCGTGGTTGAACTTGCCACCTGCATGCAGAACGGTCATGACGATCTCAAGAGCAGGACGGTTATATTGAGGATGATTGTCCACGGGTATTCCACGGCCATCGTCATTGACGGATACACTGCCGTCCTTGTGAACTGTAACGTTTATCTCCTTGCAGTAGCCGCCCAGGGCCTCGTCCACGCTGTTGTCCACTACCTCATATACCAGGTGGTGCAGCCCCAGGGTATCCGTACTGCCGATATACATGGAAGGCCTGCGCCTAACTGCCTCAAGACCTTCAAGGACCTGGATCTGGCTTGCGTCGTAGCCCGTTGCATCGCTCAAAACTGATTAAGCCCCCTGAATAATTAGGACCTTAATCAAATAACTTGAGAAGATATAAGCCTTTCCCTTAAATATATCAGTCAATTTTATTTTTTGTTTGATGTGAAAGGAATGCCCAAGAAGGGCACATTCGAATTTTGCGATCGCCATCGCCAAAGCCAAGGTCCGGATTCGAACCGGAGTGGTAATGCTCTGCAGGCATTTGCGTAGCCGCTCCGCCACCTTGGCATCATTCTTTTGCGTCTCAGACTAACTCAACTCAATCCTTAAACCTTTTACGGTCAGGGCCATCCATCAGTTCATGATTGAGCGCCAAAAAAAGTTGTGGTCAAAGTCAAAATGAGAAATTAGAGATAAACCTCAGAGGATTATCTCTATATCAAGCTCTTCTGCCAGCTCTTTGTAGCGGTTCCTGATGGTGACTTCAGTCACTCCAGCGACATCTGCCACCTCCCTCTGGGTGCGCCGGTCTCCGCACAGGATCGATGCGATGTAGATTGCTGCTGCAGCCACGCCCGTTGGGCCACGGCCAGAGGTTAGCTCTTTTTCAGCTGCCTGCCTCAAGATCTCTATCCCCTTTGCCTGCACCTCACCTTTCAGGTTCAGGCCAGAGCAAAACCTTGGAATGTAGTCGATGGGGCTCGTGGGCATGAGCTTCAGTGCCAGCTCACGGGAGACGAACCTGTAGGTCCTCCCGATCTCCTTTCTCGAGACCCTGGATACTTCTGCGATCTCGTCGAGCGTTCGAGGGACATTGCACTGACGGCATGCTGCATACAATGCAGCCGCTGCAACGCCTTCAATGCTCCTCCCACGAATGAGGTTCTTGTCCACTGCTTTGCGGTAGACGACTGCGGCTGTCTCCCGCACGTTTCTTGACAGGCCCAGGGCGGAGGCCATCCTGTCCAGCTCCGAGAGTGCGAAGGCAAGGTTGCGCTCAGTGGCATTGCTGACCCGGATTCTCCGCTGCCATTTCCTCAGCCTGTATAGCTGAGCTCTATTCTTTGAGGAGATGGTCTTGCCATATGAATCTCTGTTTCTCCAGTCGATCATGGTCGAAAGGCCCTTATCATGGATGGTGTAAGTCATAGGCGCACCGACCCTGGACCTCTTCATGCGCTGGTCATGGTCAAAGGCCCTCCACTCAGGCCCTTGGTCTATGAAGTTCTCGTCGATAACAAGACCACAATCAGAACAGACAAGCTCCGCTCGTTCATAGTCGCGCACCAGGGTGTGACTCCCGCACTCTGGGCACTCTACAGTGAACTTCTCGAACTCGTCTACTTTCTCTTTCTCTCGCTTGAGCCGGGTCCTCTCCTTGAGCTTCTCCGGCTCCACTCTTTCTATCTCTCTCAGCTTCTCAATCTCTTCCACTTGCTATCTCTCCCCGACGCCTCGTCGACATAGAGCTTCTTTCCGACGTGGGCAGCGGCATCTAATCCTCTAATTGGTCGAACGATGATATACGGATGTAAAATTGGGCCGAATATATCGAAAACTTTTCCGACCCGAGTCCTCTTCTGATCCACAACCCAGGAATTTATTCTGGGAATGCTGGCCTCGCTTCCATCAATTTGTTCGCTGCGAACAATCAGCCTCTTCTGCACTACATGAAGGGCGGTGCCTAACCTCTTCAACAGGCCACCTCATCTATATAGATATGGAGGTACTATTTAAGCCTTCCGAAAACATTTTATTTAGCAACTATCCCGATGCGGCCTAAAGATTTATCTGCCATTGCCGGTAACTTATGGTTAATGTTTGAGCGGCTTCCCACTGTGCCCACATCGCAGGAGCTTTTGGACAAAGCATTCAGGCGTGCCTCTAGAGCTGAGGACAACGAGTCAATGGTCCAGAATGCTGGCAATATAATCTCCGACAATCTGTCCAATCTGGTGCGGAAATTTCCATCGTTCGAGAGCTTGCCGCCGTTCTACAGGGAGATGGCAGACATAATTGTGGGCGTCGATGCCATGAGGATCAGCTTATCACGTCTGGCCTGGGCATCGAAGCAAGCCAGACAGATCACCAGGGACTCTGTTGGCAAGATGAAGCGCTCAAAGGCCCAGGACAGCACCCCACTCAGAAAGGCGGCCTTCGGGCGCCTCTCTTCCGTGATGAAGTCCGTCGAGAAAGACCTGATATTCCTGAATGATGCCAGAAATATGCTCCGCAACATGCCGACCATCGATCCGGCGCTGCCAACAGTCCTCATAGCCGGTTACCCAAACGTCGGCAAGTCGAGCTTCATCGCCCAAGTCACCGGCGCACGGCCCGAGATCGCCAGCTATCCTTTCACTACTCGAGGGATTTATGTGGGTCACTTTTATAGAGATGATCAGAAATATCAGGTTGTGGATACGCCCGGGCTGCTTGACCGCCCAATGGATGAGCGAAATGAAATAGAACGCCAGACAATGGCTGCACTGAACCATCTGCAAGGAGTTGTGCTCTACATTCTCGACCCAAGCGGCCACTGCGGCTATCCCCTGCAATCCCAGCTTCGGCTGGCTGAAGACCTTAAGAGTTCGCTTGAGCTTCCGATCGTAATAGTAGCCAATAAAGCAGATATTCTGAGATACGAAAGCATTCCAGGGATGTCCACTGAAACAGGCCAGGGCGTGAATGATGTACTGGAGATGCTCGTCTCTCTGCTGAAGGAGCAAAAAGCCAGACAAACCTTAGTAAATGTCTGAGCATATATTTCGCCCTAAGATCTCTGCTTGACGAGATACTTTACCAGCTCTGGAGATAGCTTGCTTTCTCTTGAGATGGCGATGGCAATCTCGTTGTCACTGGCACCACCTGCACTAAGTGTTGATATCTTCTCCAAAACAGTTTCATCGATGCTGTAATACTCATCAATGTCCTTTCTGTGCCCCCAGACGTCCCCCTCTATGATTTCAACGCCCTGGAGCGCCAAGAACATCTCGCAGGCCTTGGAAAGAGTCTTGCGGTACGATGATGGAACCTGAACCGCTTTGATGCGAGGACAGTTCTGAACAAGCTTGAATATATCGGTGTTTGCGGCTCTGAACGCCAGGTGAATCATTTGCTCGTTCCTGTTGAGATCATTTATCTCTCTCTTAGAACTGACAACCCTAATTCTCACAATTCATCACCTTCATGTATACTTCAAACACTGTCGCAAGGCTCGCTCTATCTTCATACATATAAGGCTATGCGTCGAGAGCAATAATGCCCGATTCAAGCAATGAAGATTTTATCTGGCCAATGATCGCGATTCTCTAACTTGCAATTCAAATTTACAATGA
>JAUCQD010000155.1 GCA_030372945.1 Methanothrix sp.
ATCTAGACAACATATAACCACATAAAGCGCTGTGGGATGGGCAAGATGAGATTTGGCACAGCAATTCGAGAGACCGATCCTGGGCTGAGGCTTGAATTGGATGGGTTTTACGACAGAGAAGGACGAAGGATGTGTTTTCGTGGAGTGAACATCGCAGGAAATGCGAAATTTCCTCCCTTCATACCATTTCAAGAATCCTGCTGGTGGGACCTGCTGGCATCCTGGGGCTTCAACATGGTCAGGCTCACCATCTTTTGGGAGGCCATCGAGCCTGAGCCTGATACTTATGATCTTTGCTATCTGGCCAAAGTTTTGGAGATGGTGGATCAGGCCTCTCAAAGAGGAATCTACATCCTGCTGGACATGCACCAGGATCTTTACAGCCGCACACTTTGTGGGGATGGAGCTCCAGCCTGGGCAATGCCAAAAGATGTGGACACGGAGAGCAACGACAGCTTTGGAGGTCAGTTCTGGGGTGCTGCCTACATACTTTCAAGAGATGTACGTGCCAGCTTTACTCATTTCTTCAATTCGGCTGATCTTAAAGAACATTATAAAAATGCATGGCTTGAGGTCGTAAAATCCGTTGGCGATAACCCTTTCATCCTTGGGTACGACATCATGAACGAGCCCTCCTGCGGCAATATTCCCAACGACTGCGGCCAGTTCGAGAACAGATTCCTAAAGTCATTTTACCAGGAAGTCATATCTGCAATTCGCGAGCTTCAGCCCTCAGCCGTATGCTTCGTGGAGCCTCATGTCCTGGACATGTACACTTCCAAGCTCACGCCCTTTCAGGCAGACCGCTTGGTATATGCACCTCATCTCTACAATCCTCTCTCCATAACCTTGCGATTCAATCCAATCCCTGAAGACCTGCTCTTCCAGGCGCTGCTTGCGCGCCACCAGGAAAAAGCCAGAGCGTTGAGGATGCCGCTCTTCATAGGTGAGTTCGGAGCTCCCTGGACCATGCAGCCATTTTATGCGAGGGACATGGCTGTGAACAACGCCCTCGAAAACCTGGAGGAGAACTTGATAGATTGTGTTTACTGGGATTTTAGCGTGAAAGATGTTGATGCATGGAATGGAGAAGACTTCTCTTTATTAGACAGAGAAGGAAGGGCACGCGGCCTGAAAGTCAACGTGAGGCCAAGTATCACTCGGCTGAGAGGATGCTGTGCATTCCAGCACTTTGACCCTGCGACGAAAAAATATACCGCCCGCTTCAAGAGCGAGCCTGGGAACCCTCCGACAGTGATTCGCATTCCTAAGTTGCAATATCCGGACGGCTTCAGAGTATGCTTATCAGATGGATGGGCGGAATTTCTTGAGGATACTGGGGAGCTGTTGTTCTACCCCAGCTGGGAAGGACGGCATCAAATCTTGGTGACTACTCCAGCCAATGAATTGGCGGGATACAGCCCTGCTTTCGTCCTAAAACCTGTTCCGAGTCGATCTCCATAGGTCCCACTCCATCCACCTGCAATTCTAATTGCCATATTGTGCCCTCATCCTCTCCGCGTATTGGCTTAAGCTCTCCACGTCTTTTATCTCCTTTCTGACGAGCTTCGCTATCCGGCTGCGAATCTCAATGTCGGGTTTGAGGCCTGCTGAGCGCAGATGCATCTCGATTTTCTTGGCCATCTCATCGCCCTTCTCGTCCCAGTCGGTGAGCAGCACGATTCTTGGAAAGTTTCTGGCAGCATCCTCGGCCAGGTCCAGAGCAGATCGGCGTGAAGCCATGATCACAGGTCCCGGCAAGCCCAGAGCACGCAGTGACATCTCATCGCGCCTTCCCTCAACGATTATCGCTGCGCCTTCACAAGAGGCGTCATAAAGAGAGGCGATTAGCTCCTCGAGCGCCTCCAGGTCGTATGTTCCCTTCTGCCGGACATCGTGCTGCGCTTTTTCGCAATTCATCGAATGCTCAGCTCGCTTTTTATTTTCTGACAGAGAATTGTGATAGCGTTCTTCGCGCCTACCCCTCTGACGAGCAGAACCTTTCTTGAACTCTTGTGTCCGCTCAAGACATCCACATCTGAGCTCGAGACTCCCAGGGCAAAAGCCAGCTCCTCGACCAGCTGCTGGTTGGCCCTTCCCCTCATTGGCTCCTCAGTCAGCCGGGCCTCCAGGGCTTTTCTCCATGGGTTGAATCCAGACGGCACGACAAGTCTGGATGAACCTGGAGCGACCTCAAAGCGGATTGTGCATCCCTGGGGATGGGGCTCCACTGCCTCATGAAGGTTCATGAACTATAGATGGGGCGCCTGGGAGTTTAAACCTTATCTACAAAAGGTTAAAATAGCGCAAGCGACGAAAGGAACGAGGTTCGATGAGGATAAAGCAAGTCGTCGTCCTGGCCGATCCAGCAAAAGGGCCTAGTTTTATTCCATCTGGCTTGGAGCAGCTCGGCCTGCAAATATGCGACAGATTTTCTTCTGATGGCAGCGGATTGGACCTCCTTTTGATATGCGATGCGGGCTTTGAGGAGACGCCGTCGGGCTCAGCGCTCATACATCAGGCCCTGAGCTGTGGATGTCCGATAGTTCTTGATGCACAGAGGTGCTCGTCTGTAATTGAAGAGATATCGCAGACTGGCTGCTTGTGCAAGGAGACAAGAGATGAGCTGGCAGCTTGGGCCCTCTACAAATGCTTGCAGAGCGATGCACGGCAGCTTGCTGCTCTTCAGAGCAATAAATCCGAAATGCCTCGCTACGTGGTGACAGCTTTTGAAAAGGTGCAGGATCTGCGTTATGGTGAGAACTGGCATCAAAAGGCAGCGCTTTACCGGAAACAGGATGGTTTGGGACTGCACAGGGCAAAGAAGCTCAACGGCAAAGAGATGTCCTACAACAACATGGTGGATGCTGAGACTGTGCTGGAGATGCTCATCGACCTGTCACATTACGACGGAGTCATGGTCGAGAAGCCCATCTCTGTAATAGTGAAGCACGCCAATCCTTGCGGTGTGGCCTATGGGAATACGCTGCAAGAGGCTTACCGGCTCTCTTTTGCCACTGATCCCAAGTCCGCCTTTGGAGGTGTCATCGGCTTCAACCATCCGGTGGATGAAAATACTGCTCGAGCCATCGGCGACAGCTTCGTTGAGGTGCTGCTGGCACCAGGTTTCGATCCAAAGGCTTTGAAGCTGCTCACTGATAAGAAGCCCAATCGTAGGATTCTGGATATTGGAGATCTTCTGCAGAGAAAAGAGGAGCTATACCGCGGCCACTATCTGCGAAGCATCTTCGGCGGCATGATGCTGCAGGACTACGACACTGGGGACATCTCGGAGTGGAAGGTCGTCACAAAGCGTTCGCCGACAGATTATGAGACCAGAGCTTTGAGATTTGCATGGAAGGTCGCAAAGTATGTGAAATCCAATGCATTGGTCTATGCCAGCGAATGCCAGACAGTCGGCATCGGATCCGGCCAGGTGAGCCGCGTGGACTCTGCTCGTTTTGGCGCAGAGAAGGCAGAAGAGCACGGCCTGTGCACTTTAGGAACTGTGGCTGCCACAGATTCGTTCTTCCCCTTCCGCGATGGACTGGATGAAGCATTTAAGGCTGGGGCTACCGCAGTAATCCATCCAGGTGGATCCATCCGGGATGCTGAGGTGATTGATGCAGCAGATGAGCACGGCATGGCCATGGTCTTCACCGGCATGCGCCACTTCCGTCATTGAATTGCGTCGAATAACATTTGCAGCACTAATAGCCTTGGCTCTCATCACATGCGCCCAGGCAGGTATCATACAGTCGGGCCAGGA
>JAUCQD010000156.1 GCA_030372945.1 Methanothrix sp.
TCGGAGATGTGTATAAGAGACAGTTTATATTCTGAAATTAAGTAAACGGCATTCTGGACCGATCATCCAAAACCGTATTCCATATGACTTTCTCAAAATTGCCCTCAATGACCACCCCCCCTTTCCACTGAAGGGGCAGGGCTTCTTGCTTCATAATTTAATGAAAATTTCAATCCAATCCTAGATCTTTCGCCCTCTGGAGGGCCTCATCTGCCTCAGCCTCGCGGCGTTGAGACCTCAGAGCTAGCCCGAGGTTCTTCCAAGCAGTGGCATAAGAAGGTTCGATCTGTATTGCCTTCTGGAAGCTGCTGATGGCATCTTCATATCTCCCCAAGGTCGCCAGAGCCACTCCTCTGTTATTCCAGGCATAGATATCGAAAGGATCGATCATTATCGCCTCATCATAGCTCTCGATGGCTTCCTCGTGCCTCTGCAAGTTATCCAGCGCTGCACCTCTATTATTCCATGCCCTTCGTCCATCGGCACCTAATGGATTTAGTTCAATGGCCCTGGCATAGCTCTCTACGGCTGCCTCATACTGGCCTGTACAGTGCAGGGCAAAGCCTCTCACAATCCATGTCCTGGAGCTGTAGGGATCTATGGCTATGGCCTTTTCGCATGAAGAAACTGCTTCCGCATTTCTGTTCAGTTGGTTCAGGACCAAGGCACGGTTCCTCCAGGCATCTGCATTCTTTGGGTCAAGCTCAAGGGACCGATCAAAGGCCTGCACAGCCTCTTTATATCGCTCAAGCCTTCGAAGAGCAATGCCTCGTTTGTGCCACTGCACAGCATCCAGAGACACTGTCTCCTCTGCCACAAGCCAGGCTGACAGCGCTCCCTCGAAATCCCCTTGAGCATATAGGCGTTCTGCCAACTCTTTCCAATCCAAAGACATAAATGTCCCTTTATCACAGGCGAGCCTGAAGGTCAACGGTTGAATGAAGATCAACATGATTGTAGATATATTTGATCTAGGCGGCGCGAACGGTGCTGTTTGTCCGTCCATTCGGCAGTGGCCCATCTGATTACTACTACCTTCGTGTGGTTAGGACGCTGTTCAAGCATATCAATGGGTTGGCAACGAATCATATAGTAAAGTTTATATTATACATATTACCAAACTATTAGCAAATATAAATGGGGTAGTCCCGGAGGGGTGTGATGAAACCACAACGGTCCGAGATACTGAGCCGGATGGTCAGGTTCCTTAATCTGGACACGGATGGTCTGAGGCGATTTGTTTTAGAGGCGATGGTGGAGGCTCGCGAATTCACAGTAGCCTCCCTTCATGAGAGCGTTAAAGTGAGGTTTAATGTCTCCAGGAAGACGGTGGCCTCAATGATAGGCTATATCTGTTCACGCCTGGGAATATTGCATGTTAACAAGAGATCGTATCGCGCACCCACGACCTATGTCTTAAGAGATGAGTATGCAGATATAGCCAGGGCGGTGCTGACCGCCTTATGACAAATGTTAAAAAAGCTCCAAGGACGGCCACAACTCTCAAGGTTCGTTCCAAATCCGAGTTTGCTATCAGTCGCTCTCGCGATCCTTATCATGAGCTCATGCTTCGACTTTTTCAAGAGGAGGCAACCGCTATGCGAGGCCGCAAATTTCTGTCTATTGTGGAGGAGCGGCAGAGAAGCGGAGATCCTCTGAAGACACGAGAATGGAAGCAGCTGTTGGATGAGCTGGAGATCAGCCGTTCAGCCTTTTACGCTATGAGAAACAAATTGCTTGGCGCAGGCCTGATCTCCAACAAAGGAGGAGAGTACAGGCTCTCAGGAATGTTCAGCCGCGACCTGGTGGATATGGCTCGCTGGTGGTGGACTGCGATCCTGAACAACAACCTGGAGAACTTGTAAAGCTTGGATTTGCTCACAGACAGGCTTTGAGCTCTTCTATCTGTTTTTCTATGGCCTCGACGACCTTTGCATTCTCCATGTATTCCAGACTGCCCTGGCAGAAGGGACAGACAAAATTTGCCTCGCTTGCCTCGTCGAAGACGAACCTGGCACAACCCTCTGTACATGCATAGAATATATTTTCCTTCTCATAGGCCAGCCGCTCATCCAGTTTTCGCAGCAACCTCTTCGCCTCAGACTCCAGAGCCTTGTCGAAATTCTCGGGGCAAAGCTGCCAGAGATATGTAAGCCACCCAGAGTCCGGATCTCGTTTACGCCGATATATGGCCAGCCTGTGCTCGTAAAGAAGATACAGTGTACGCCTCACTGTGTTCAAGCTGATACCCGTAAGTTCAGCCAGCCGCTCATCAGTGATCTCTTCGCCTGGTATGCATTCGACTATTCGCAAACCCTCTTCTCCCACGAGCTTGTTGAGATATGCCCTATGAATCACTTCATCGATAACCGTCAATGAATCACTACCCCAATGTGATGCTCTATTAAATCATACAACTTGAACAGATCGACACTTACATTCTTCATTATTGAAGACCGATCTGATGAATTGTTCTTTTCAACCAAGCTTTAGGTCACTTCTAGGATTTGATTCGATCTCATCCATATTTCATCTCGAATTAATCATACGCTTTCCTTCTATATATCCTCATCGTGAAAACGTTTTTTGGGTAGTTGATACGGATGAATAG